>NZ_JBKFBI010000130.1:0-18072 GCF_053346095.1 Methylobacterium sp. A52T
GGGCGGGCCCCCCCCCCGGCGCCCGCCGCTGCGCCGCGCTGCGCGGCCTGCGCGGCGAAGCGGCGGCCGTCGGCCTTCGTGCCGGGGACGGCAACGAACACCGTGCCGGTCGCGACCTGCCGGCTGTCGGCCGTGAGGTCGGAGACGGTCAGGTCCGCGGCGGGGCCGGCGGCCTCGGGGAAGAGGTCGGCGAGCCGCGCGCTCATCGCTGCACCCTCATCGATCCGGTCTCACGGGCCGCCCAGCTGGTTGATATGGTAGGCGTTGAGCTTGACCATCTGCGGGAACGGCCTCACCGGCGGCTCGAATTGCGGCGGCAGGCCGAGGATCGGCGCCACGCGCTCGATCACCTTGCCGGTGACCACGCCGGAATTCCAGGCCGCCGTGGCGTAGCCGCCCGATTCCGGCAGGCCCTGCGGCTCGTCCATGATCGTGACGAACAGGTACTTCGGATCGTTCATCGGCGCCGCCGCCATGAAGGTCGTGAACAGGCGGTTGTGGATGTAGCGGCCGCCGATGACCTTCTCGGCGGTGCCGGTCTTGCCGCCCACGAAGTAGTACGGGATCGCCGCCTTCTTGGCCGAGCCCTCGGCGGCGTTGAGCCGCATGATGTAGCGCATCGCCTCGGAGGTCTGGCCCGAGAGGACGTGCGTGGCCCGCGCCCGCGCCGCCTCGGGCGTCGTCTTGAGGAAGGTCGGCGTCATCAGGTCGCCGCCGTTGGCGATGGCCGCCACCGCGGCCGCGGCCTGGATCGGCGCCACCGCGATGCCGTGGCCGAACGCGATGGTGATGGTGTTGATCTCGGTCCAGCGGGACGGGACGATCGGCGCCGCGCTCTCCGGCAGCTCGGTGCGCAGCCGGTCGAGCAGGCCCATCTTCTTCAGGAAGGCCTTGTGGCCGGGCACGCCGACGCCGAGCGCCATCTTGGCGGAGCCGATGTTGGAGGAGTGGGTGAACACCTCCGGCATGGTGATGACGCGGTTCGTGCCGTGGTACTCGTGGATCTTCTGCCGGCCCCAGTTGAGCACGCCGCCCCGGGTGTCGAAGGTCGAGTTGACGTTGTACTTGCCGGAATCGAGCGCCATGGCGAGCGTCATCGCCTTGAAGGTCGAGCCCATCTCGTAGACGCCGACGTTCATCCGGTTGATGCGGTCGGGCGAGAGCGCGTCCTTCGGGTCGTTCGGGTCGAAATCCGGCATGGAGACGAGCGCGATGACCTCGCCGGTCTTCACGTCGAGGATCATCGAGGCGCCGGCCTTGGCCTTGAAGTGGTCGATGCCCCAGGCCAGCTCGTCGCGCACGGCGAACTGCGCGCGCAGGTCGAGCGAGAGCTGCACCGGCTTCAGGTCGGCCTGCTTGTTGATCAGCCCGAAGCTGTTGAGGGCCTGCAGCCCGGTGGAGTCGATGTACTTCTCCATGCCGGCGATGCCGATGCCGTCGAGGTTCGTCGCGCCCAGGATGTGGGCGGCCGCGACCCCGTTCGGGTAGACCCGCTTGTGGTCGGGCAGGAAGCCGATGCCGGGGATGCCGAGCCGGTGGACCTCGGCCTGCTGCTTCGGGGTCAGCTCGCGCTTCACCCAGACGAAGCCCGCACCCTTCTTGTCCTTGCGCTGCGTGAGCTTGGCGCGCAGCTCGGAAGCGTTGAGTTCCGGCAGGACGGCGGTGAGCAGCTCGACCGCCTCGTCCTTGTCGTAGATGTTGCCCGGCTCGGCGAAGACCGAGACCGTGCGGATGTCGGTGGCCAGGATCTCGCCGTTGCGGTCGATGATATCGGGCCGGAAGGCGGTCGAGGACGCGGCCGCGACCCGGTGCTCCTGGCTGGGCGGCTCCCCGAAGATCGCCATCATCAGGAGCTTGGCCGAGATCGTCCCGAACACGCCGACGAAGACGAGCCCGACCATCGCGACCCGCAGGTGCGAGCGCTCGATCGCCAGCCGGAACATGCTGCGCAGGAGCGCCTTGGCGCGGTCGGCGCGCGGCTCGGGCTCGCGCGCCTCCTCCTCCAGGGGGCGCGGCGCGCCGGCGGCGTGCGCCAGCGCGGCGGCTTCGAGCAGCGCCGCCTCGTGGTCCGACACGGCGGGCTCGACCGCCGGGTCTAGGGTCTGGTCGGCGTGATCGGACACGGGGGATTACCTCGAAGCCGTCGTCGGGGTGCGGGTCGTGGTGACGGTGCGGGTGATCGAGCCGGTCGTGCGCGGCTCGATCGCGCCCTTGTCCTTGGGCGTCGCCGTGGCGGCGAGCAGACGGCCGATCTCGTCGCCGCGCTCCGGCCGGGCGGGCAGATCCGAGAGGCGCGCGAGGTGGCTGGTGCCGATCGGCTCCAGGGCGAGATGCTTGTCGACGGCCGCCTGGAGCCGGTCCGGCCGCGTCAGGAGCTGCCACTCGGCGCGCAGCACGGCGATCGCCTGCCGCTCCTTGTGAAGGGCGGTCTGGAGCTTCGAGACCTGACCGCCCTGGTAGAGCGTGTCGTACTTGATCGAGTAGGCGTAGATCGCCGAGGCGACGAGGCCGGCCACCGCCAGCAGGTTCAGGAGGCGGATCATCGGCGATGGCCTCCGCGGGCCGCGTCGGGCAGGCTCGCCAGCGCGGTCAGCGCGGCCAGCGGTTCGGGAACGTCGGATTCGGTGCGCTCCGCGGCCCGGAGCTTGGCCGAGCGCGCGCGCGGGTTGCGGGCGGTCTCGGCCTCGCCCGGCAGGACCGGGCCCTTCGTGACGGGACGGAAGCTGCGGACGGTCTCGACCGGGCCCCCGGGCAGATGGCGGGAGCCCTGCGCGGAGCGGCCGCTGCGCGCCGCGAAGAACTGCTTGACGATGCGGTCCTCGAGCGAGTGGAACGTCACGACGGCGAGCCGGCCGCCGGGACTGAGCGCGCGCTCGGCCGCGTGCAGGGCGCGGACCAGCTCGCCGAGCTCGTCGTTCACGGCGATCCGCAGGCCCTGGAAGGTCCGCGTCGCCGGGTGGATGTGGCTGCCGGGCTCGGTCCGGACCACGCCGGCGACGAGTTCGGCCAGCTGCGCGGTGGTCTCGATCCGCCCGCGGCGCCGCGCCTCGAGGATGGTCCGGGCGACCGCGCGCGATCGCCGCTCCTCGCCGAAATGGTAGATGATGTCGGCCAGAACGGTCTCGTCGGCCTCGTTCACGAGGTCGGCGGCGCTCGGCCCGTCGCAGGCCATGCGCATGTCGAGGGGGCCGTCGCTGCGGAACGAGAAGCCCCGCTCCGGCGCGTCGAGCTGCATCGACGAGACGCCGATATCGAGGACGACCCGGTCGACCTGCGCGATGCCGGCCTCCGCGAGGAGGCTGTCGAGGTCGCCGAAGCGGCCGGAGAGGAGGCGCAGGCGCCCGCCGGACTCCGCGACGAGCGTCTGTCCGCCCGCGATGGCCGTGGGGTCACGATCGATCGCGACGACTTGCAGGGCCGGATCCGCCGCGAGGAGCGCGCGGGTGTAGCCGCCGGCACCGAACGTGCCGTCGACCGCGATCCCGCCCGCGGTGCCGAGCGCGTCGACGACTTCCGCGAGGAGGACGGGGACGTGCGGTTCAGCCGCCGCATCGCCGCCGCCGTGGCGGGGCGAACTCTCGGGGGAGGAGCGGCGCCGAGTCATGACCGCCTCGACGCGCCGGCGCGCCGTGGCGCGCGCGGATGGGCGGATTGTCGGCGCGTCCCGGAAACCCGGGCGCGGATGCGGCTCGTGCGTCTCATGGTGCCCTGTGCCGGGCCGCGCGAGCGCGGCGCGCGTGACGGGAACGGCACCGGATGCGGAGCGCGCAAGACGCCGCGCACGGACGGGACCTGCGCGATGGCAGGGTGCGCCCGGCGATCCGATACACGCCGTTGACGGGAGGATGCCGGGTATCATGGGCCTCGGAGGATCGTCAACGCACAAGCTTGGCACTGCCGCGCGGACCGATCTGAACCCGGCAAGGTTAACCGAAGGTTTTTGCCGCCGCGGAATCTTCGGCGCGCCGGCCGCCCGCGCGGGAACGCCGGCGAGGCGATAAAGCCTTGCAGGTGCAGGTCTTATCGGGAAGTGGATCAGCCGGCCTGTAAGCCGGGTTCTGTAGGGCCGGAGCGCTCGCGCGCCCCGACGTGGCAGCCATTCCTCTGGGACGATCGTCGCCGACCGCCTCGAGCAACCAACCCGGGCGACTGGCCTGGAGAGCCGGCCTGCCCTTCTCGCGAAGGGCGCGCCGCCCCTATTCGGTCTTGCTCCCGGTGGGGTTTGCCGTGCCGTCCGCGTTGCCGCGTCCGCGGTGCGCTCTTACCGCACCCTTTCACCCTGACCCCGGACGGGTCCGGGGCGGTCTGCTCTCTGTGGCACTGTCCCTGGGGTCGCCCCCGCCGGAGGTTATCCGGCACCGTCTCTCCATGGAGCCCGGACTTTCCTCCCCGAACGCTCGCGCGTCCGGAGCGGCCGCCCGGCCGGCTGATCCGCGGGCAGATGCGCCCGCGGGGCCGTCCGGGTCAAGGGCGCGGGCCCGCTACCAGGTGCCGGTGTTCTCCATGGACTTCCACGGCTCCTGCGGCTCCTTGGCGCCGCCCTTCTGGAGGATCTCGATGGAGATGCCGTCCGGCGACTTCACGAAGGCCATGTAGCCGTCGCGCGGCGGCCGGTTGATGGTGACGCCCTTCTCCTGCAGCTTGGCGCAGAAGCCGTAGATGTCGTCGACCTGATAGGCGAGATGGCCGAAATTGCGCCCGCCCGAGTAGGTTTCCGGATCCCAATTGTAGGTGAGCTCGATCAGGGGCGACTTGGTCGCCGCGGCCCGCTCGACATCGCCGGGCGCGGCGAGGAAGACGAGGGTGAAGCGGCCCTTCTCGTTCTCGACGCGGCGCACCTCCTTCAGGCCGAACGTGTCGACGTAGAAGGCGAGTGCCCGGTCGAGGTCGGCGACCCGGACCATGGTGTGCAGAAATTCCATCGGATCCTGTCCTGTTCTCTTCGAAGACGGACCGCCGGCCTACTCCGGCTGACTCGCCCCGCTAGCTAGCGGCCGCTCCGGCGGTGAGAAGGCCGTCCGGTACAGACTCGGGACATTCGGGCCCGGGCGTTCGCGCGGTCGGGCCCCGTCGGGCCGACCGGGCGGGCGCTTCGGCAGCCCCCCGGCATCGTCGGCCCGATGGCCGGCCTCGCGCCGCGTGCGTCCCGTCGGTCCCGCCGCGGACTCCCGATCCGCCGGAGGAGCGACCCTTCGGCCGAAAGTATGGGAGCGTCTTACCCAGCAAGATGTAGCCCGGCTGCGACGGATTCGTCTTACTCGGCGGGATGATGAGAGCGGTTTCGAACGTCGGGGGCCGTGATGAGGACGCAGGGATCCGAGCGCGGCAGGCATGATGCACAGATGATCGGTCTCGATGCGGCGCGATTTCTCGCCGCAATGCTGGTCATGGTCTTTCATCTGGGCGCCTACGCGTGGCAGGCGCCGCTCTCGACGGCCGGGCGCGCCTTCGACGCCGCCGCAGCTTACCCCGGGCTGTTCGCCTGGACGTGGTTCGGATGGATCGGGGTCGAGCTGTTCTTCGTCATCTCGGGCTTCGTGATCGCCTACTCGGCCGAGCACGCGACCGCGCGCGCCTTCCTGCGCAGCCGCATCCTGCGCCTCGTGCCGGCGGTCTGGATCTGCGCCACGCTCACCGCCCTGGTCTCGCTCGCCATCGGCCGCATGGGGTCCGGTCGGCACGTGCTGCGGGCCTATCTCGACTGCGTCCTGTTCGTTCCGGTCGAGCCGTGGCTGGACGGCGTCTACTGGACTCTCGGCGTGGAGATCGCGTTCTACGCACTTGTCTTCGCGCTGCTGCGGCGCGGGCGATTCCGGAGCATCGGACCGGTCTGCGCCGTGGTCGGCGGTATCAGCACCCTCTTCTGGGTCGCGACCTTGGCCGTGCCGAACCTCCCGGCCCTGGCGGCGAACCGCTTGGCCGAGCTCACGCTCCTGCGCCACGGCTGCTTCTTCGCGCTTGGCGTCTTCCTGTGGTTGTCGCTCGTCAAGGGGCCGACGGCCGGTCGGCTCTGCGTGATCGCCGTCTGCGCCGTCGGGGCGCTCGTCGAGATCGGCGACGCGGCCGGGTCGTTCCTGTTCCAGATGGGCCGCAGCGAGGCTCCGCTCCTCCCGCGCCTCGTCTTCGCGGGCTGCGTCCTGATGATCGTGGCCAGCGTGCGCGGCAACGCGTGGCTCCGCGCGCGGCTCGGCGAGCGGGGCTGCGCGCTGGCCCGACGGCTCGGACTGATGACCTACCCGCTCTACCTCCTGCACAACGTCAACGGTGCCGCCCTGATCCACCGCCTCGTCGGCGGCGGGGTTCCGCCCTACGCGGCGCTCGTGGCCGCGTGCTGCGCCATGCTCCTGCTGAGCTACGCCGTCATGCGCTGGGCCGAGCCGTTCGTCCGCGCCCGCCTGTCCGCCACGCTCGACAGGGTCGGCCTCGAGCGGCCGCTCCGCGCGGAAGTCCGCCCCGCCCCCGGGCTCTGAGCCGGGCGAGGACTGCGCCACGCGCGCCGTTTCGACGGCTCCGATCGTTGCGCCGCGCGCTCCGAGGGACCAGAACGGGCCCGCCCCGCACCCGGAGTGAGCCGAATGCGCACCGAGACGCCGCCGCTGATCCGCCTCGAGGAATACCGGCCCAGCGACTACCTGATCGATCGCGTCGACCTCGACATCCGTCTCGACCCGCACGCGACCCGCATCGACGCGACGCTGACGCTGCGGCCGAACCCGGCGGGCGTGCCGGCGGCGCCGCTCACCCTCGACGGCGACGATCTCCGGCTGGTCTCGGTCGCGCTCGACGGCGCGCCGCTGGCACCCGACGCCTACGCGGCGACGCCGTCCGGCCTGATCCTCCGCGATCCGCCGCAGCGGCCCTTCGCGCTGCGTCTCGTCACGGAGGTGGATCCGACCGCCAATACGAAGCTGATGGGCCTCTACCGGTCGAACGGCGTCTACTGCACCCAGTGCGAGGCTGACGGCTTCCGCCGGATCACCTACTTCCTCGATCGGCCGGACGTGCTGTCGGTCTACACCACGCGCATCGAGGCCGACCGGGCCGAGGCGCCGGTCCTGCTCGGCAACGGCAATCCCGTCGAGGCCGGCGCGGCCGGGCCGGACCGCCACTTCGCGATCTGGCACGATCCCCACCCGAAGCCCGCCTACCTGTTCGCCCTCGTGGGCGGCCGGCTCGGGAAGGTCGAGACGCGCTTCACCACGATGGAGGGCCGCGCCGTCACCTGCGCGGTCTACGTCGAGCCCGGCAAGGAGGACCGGGCGGGCTACGCCCTCGACGCCGTCATCCGCTCCATGGCCTGGGACGAGACCGCCTTCGGCCGCGCCTACGACCTCGACGTGTTCAACGTCGTCGCGGTGTCCGACTTCAACATGGGCGCCATGGAGAACAAGGGCCTCAACATCTTCAACGACAAATACGTCCTGGCGAGTCCCGAGACCGCGACCGACGGCGACTACGCGGCGATCGAGGCGATCATCGCGCACGAGTACTTCCACAACTGGTCCGGCAACCGCGTCACGTGCCGGGACTGGTTCCAGCTCTGCCTGAAGGAGGGGCTCACGGTCTTCCGCGACCAGGAATTCTCCTCCGACATGCGCTCCCGGCCGGTGCACCGCATCGCCGAGGTGCGCTCCCTGCGGGCGCGCCAGTTCCCCGAGGATGCCGGGCCGCTGCGGCACCCGGTGCGGCCGCGGGCCTACGCGGAGATCAACAACTTCTACACGGCGACCGTCTACGACAAGGGCGCCGAGATCGTCCGGATGCTGCGGACGCTGATCGGTCCCGAGGCCTTCCGGGCCGGCATGGACCGGTACTACGCCGACAATGACGGGCGCGCCGCCACCGTGGAGGACTTCCTGGCGGCCTTCGCGGCGGTGACCGGGCGCGATCTCGGCGCCTTCGCCCGCTGGTACGAGCGTCCCGGCACGCCCCGCCTCGCCGTCGCGGCCGCGTACGATCCGGCCGCCTCGCGCTACACTCTCCGGTTCGCCCAGAGCCTGCCCGGCGGCGGCGCGGAGCCCGACGGGCCGCCCCTGGTGATCCCCGTGGCCCTCGGTCTCGTCGGGGCGTCCGGGCCGCTGATGGGCGCGACCTGCCCGGACGTGCCGGACGGGATCTACGTGCTCGACCGCCCCGAGGCCGAGATCGTGTTCGACGCGGTCCCTGAGGAGCCGGTCCCCTCGCTCCTGCGCGACTTCTCCGCCCCGGTGCGGCTCGACCTCGCCCTGACCGACGCGCAGCGGATGCGGCTCCTCGCGCAGGACAGCGACCCGTTCAACCGCTGGCAGGCCGCGCAGGACGTCGCTTTGCGGCTGATCCTCGAGCCCGACGCCGATCGGACGGAGGCGTTCGCCGCGGCACTCGGCCAGTTCCTCGAAGAAGAGGCCCTGGCCGACCCGGCCTTCGCGGCCCTGGTCCTGGCGCTTCCGAGCGAGGGCGAGGCCGCCGACGCGGTGCCGGCCGACGTGGATCCCGACGCGATCCACCGGGCGCGATTCAACCTGCGGGCGCGTCTGGGCCAGGTCCTGCGGCCGCGGCTCGAATCGATCGACGCGGCGCTCGCGCCGGTGGCCGGTGCGCCCTACAGCCCCGACGCCGCCTCGGCGGGGCGCCGGTCGCTCCGCAACGCCGCCCTCGACCTGGTCGCCGCCGGCGATCCCCGGGAGGGCGCCGCCCGCGCCGCCGAGCGCCTGGCCGAGGCCACCAACATGACCGACCGGCTCGCCGCCCTCGGCACGCTGGCGCTGATCCCGGGGGAGACCCGCGAGGCCGCCTTCGCGGAGTTCGCGGCCCGCTACGCCGACGAGCCCCTGGTCCTCGACAAGTGGTTCGCCATCCAGGCCCAGATCCCGGAGCCCGGCACCCTCGACCGGATCGCGCGGCTGCAGGAACACCCGGCCTTCACCATGACCAACCCGAACCGCGTGCGGGCGCTGATCGGGAGCTTCGCGTTCGGCAATCCGACCCAGTTCGCCCGGCGGGACGGGGCGGGTTTCGCCCGCGTGACCGAGACGGTCGCGGCGCTCGATTCGACCAACCCACAGGTGGCCGCACGCCTCCTCACGGCCTTCGGATCCTGGCGCCGGCTGGAAAAATCACGCGGCGCCAGAGCGGTCGAAATGCTGAATGGGATCAAGGCGATCCCGGGGCTTTCCCGGGACACGGCCGACATTCTCGCGCGCACCCTCGGAGGCGGCTAACCGTCTGAACCTGCGGTAGAAATCGATTCTCGGGCTCCCGGGCAACACCTGGGTTCCGTCAAGCCCTTATGGTAAAAAATCCGTGGACAAACGGCCCCCCGAAGTGATTGTATTCAGTCAGATTCGGGGGGCCTTCGGGGGCCGGGTGCCCACACCGGATCACAGTTTCCACGGGTGAGGTTCGGCCATGCCGGAGGCGGCTTCCGCTTCCTTCTCCGCGCGTGCGGATTCGAGTCTCACGATCTCGTGGCCCATGCGGAGCCGGGATCCGCGGCTCGGCCAGGCCGAGCGCTGGCTGCGCTACGCCGTGCCGGGAACGCTCGCGGTGTTCCTGGCCTGCCTCGTCGGGCTCGCCACCCTCCACATCCAGGGCCAGCGGGCCGAGATCCTGGCGGGCGCGAAGGCCGAGGTCGAGGGCTTCGCCCGTCTGGCCGCGCGGGCGGTGGATCCGGCCGGCACCGTGGCGGAGGACCTGCGCGCCCTGATGCCCGAGAGCGAGCGGCATCCCGGCCGCCGCCTGCTGCTGGTCCGCCCCGACACCCGCATCGTCGCCGCCCATCCGCCGCTCCCGGCCGACCGCACGACCCTCTCGGCGGTGCTCGGCGAGAGCGAGCCGCTCTCCGGCCTCGGCGAGCGCGCCGGCGCGATGGCCCTCGAGCTTCCCGGCGGCGAGAGCGTGCTCGCCGCGGTGCACAGCCTGCCCGGCGGCGCGGGACAGGTGGCGGTGCTCCAGCCCATCGAGCCGCTGCTGCGCGGCTGGAGCGCCCGGACCCGCGACCAGATCGTCCTGATCGCCGCCGCCGCGATCGTGATCGTCGGAGTCGGGCTCGCCTACGGCCTGCAGACCCGCCAGGCCGCCCGCGCCGACCGTGCCCGCGAGCAGATCCGCGGCCGCCTGGAGACCGCCCTGCGCCGGGGCGCCTGCGGGTTGTGGGACTGGGACATCGCGCGGGGCCGGATCTACTGGTCCGATTCGATGTACACGCTGCTCGGCTACAGGCGGCAGCACGAGTACCTCTCGTTCGGGGACGTCAACGGCCTGGTCCATCCCGACGACGGCGACCTGTACAGCCTCGCCCGGGGGCTCGCGGCCAACCAGACGCATATCGATCACGCCTTCCGCATGCGCGGCGCCGACGGGGCCTACGTCTGGCTGCGCGCCCGCGCCGAGGTCGTGGCGGACGCCGCCGACGGCGGCCGCCACCTCGTCGGCATCGCCAACGACATCAGCGAACAGCGGGCCCTGGAGGAGACCAACGCCGCGGCCGACATGCGCCTGCGCGACGCCGTCGAGGCGATCTCGGAAGCCTTCGTGCTCTGGGATACCGGCAACCGCCTGGTCCTGTGCAATTCGAAATTCCGCCACCTCCACGCCCTGAGTCCCGAGGACGCGCAGGCGGGCCGGAGCTACACGGACGTGATGGGCCGCGGCGTGCTGCCCCAGGTCCGGCGGGAATCGCCCGAGGCCGGGATGGCGCTGACCGGCATGGCGGCCCGCACCTTCGAGGCGGAGCTCGCCGACGGCCGGTGGCTGCAGATCAGCGAGCGGCGCACGAAGGACGGGGGCTACGTGTCGGTCGGGACCGACATCACCAGCCTGAAGCGCAATCAGGAGCAGCTCCTCGCCTCCGAGCGCGAGCTGATCGAGACCGTCAAGGACCTCAAACGGTCCCGCCGCACCCTCGAACTCCAGACCCAGCAGCTCGCGGATCTCGCCGAGCGCTACCTCGATCAGAAGGCGGCCGCCGAGGCGGCCAACCAGGCCAAGGCCGAGTTCCTGGCCAATATGAGCCACGAGCTGCGCACCCCGCTCAACGCCATCATCGGCTTCGCCGACGTGATGGAGAACGCGGTTCTCGGGCCGCTCGGAACCCCGCGCTACACCGAGTATTGCCGCGACATCCGCGAGAGCGGTTCGCACCTGCTGTCCATGATCGACGACATCCTCGACATGGCCCGGCTGGAGGCCCGGCGCGTGCGCCTGAGCCCCAGGGCGATCTCCGCCGAGACCGCGGTCAGCGCGGCCCTCGCGCCTGTCGAGGCGGCCGCCCGCGAAAAGGCGATCACCGTCAGCGTCGACGTCGTGCCCGGCCTCGAGCTGCTGGCCGATCCGCAGGCGATCCGGCAGATCCTCGCCAACCTCGTGCAGAACGCCGTGAAGTTCACGCCCGCCGGCGGCCGCGTCGCGGTCCGGGGCCGCCGCGCCGGCGGGTGCACCCACCTCTATATCGAGGACAACGGCATCGGCATCCCGACCTCCGACCTCGCCCGCCTCGGCCGGCCCTTCACGCAGGTCGAGCGGCAGATGACCCGGTGCCACAAGGGTTCGGGCCTGGGCCTCGCCATCACCCGCTCGATGGTCGAGCTCCACGGCGGCTCGCTCCGGATCCGCTCCGAGGAGACGGTGGGCACCATCGTGCTCGTCCGCCTGCCGGCCACGCCGGCCGAGCGCCCGGAGGCCGGCGTTCCGGCCGGCTCGGCCCGTTCCGCGACGGCCGATTCCACGATTGTCAGGCGCGAGGCGCCGCGGGCGGGCCGTTCCGCCGCCTGAGCGGGACCGTTCACGGACGCGGATCGAGCCCGCCGCGGCGTGCGAGGCGGCCCTGTTCCGCGTGCCAGCGCGCGTCCGCGACGGCGCGTGCCAGGCGCCGGATGCGCCAGCGCCGGTACAGCGACAGGACCGGGTTGCCGCCGAGACCGGCCTGATGCCGGCTCAGGCGTCGCAGCAGGTCCGGCAGCTGCGCCGAGGCCGCCTCGCCCGTGGCGATGTCGATGGCCCGCATTTCCGCCCGGAGCCCCGCCTTCCAGTCGTCCATGACGCCCGCCTCCGCGATCATCGCCCGCCCCCGCGGCCGGCCGGAATTCCCAGCAGCCCGCCGTCTCGCCCGCGGCATGCGTACACGCCGGAAAACCCTCCGTTCCGGATCCGGGTTTGCCCCGCAGGTGGTCCGCCCGGCGGACCGGACTGGAGGATACGGCCGATGCGAACCAGCACAACGTACCGCTGCACGCTGGCGCTCCTGCTCGGGCTCGCCGCCGGGCCCGCGCGCGCGCAGAGCACGGGCTACGTCACGGGTTTCCCGGGCAAGGATCCCGCGGGCGACGAGGAGATCGGCTGGGGGCCGGCCTACCGGCCCGAGACGAGCTTCGCGCAGCCGGGCACGCCGCCGACCCCCGGCGCGATCGCCGGCCGCGCCTATCGTGCCCGGACCGGGCACGGCGTCTACGATCGGGTGCAGGGCGACGGTCCGTACCGGGGCCGTTAGCGGGCCGCACCGCGGTTTCAGGGCGCCGTGGACCCGCCGCGAGATGATGGGGTGAGGCGCGAGAACCTGTCCCGATCGCTCTGGAACGGTTTGTCAGGGCGGCGGCTCCGAACGCGACAGCCGCGCCATCGCCCCCTCTCCCGTGCGGGAGAGGGTTGGGGTGAGGGACAAGAGGCCGCTCGGTCGAGCGCGCCATTGCCGCTCGGCCAGAGTGCGCTTCGTCCGGACAGACCCGATCCCTCACCCTGTCCCTCTCCCGCACGGGAGAGGGGACCAGCGCCGCGTGCGGAACGCGCTGAACCGGCCCTAGCGCCGCCGCAGGGCCCGCTTCGCGGCCGCGCGCGCGTCCCGCTCGAACCGGGCGAGCCGGAGGCGCCGCTCCAGCGAGATCACCTGTCGACCGGGCGGGACCGCGACGATCTCGGCGACCGGAACCCGATCGCGGTAGAGACCTTCCAGCGCCGATCCTTCCAGCGTCGCCGAGTCGAGCCGGTCGGCGAAGCCGGTCTCGTGGCAGGCCCGCACGATCTCGGCCTCGAGCAGCAGGCCCGGGGCGTGGCCGCGCAGATCCTCGTCGTAGGCGGTCTTCAGCAGGGTCGCGGTGCCGCCGCTGACCAGGGCGAGGCTGACGGCGACAGGCCGGCCGTCGAGGGTCAGCGCGTCGGCCCGGACGGCGACCGGGCCCGGAACCGCGGTGAACAGCGCCCTGGCCAGCGCGGCGCCCTCGGGCCGGCAGGCCATGGCGGTGCCGGCCTGCCCCTTCCAGCCGGCGCGCTCCAGGTCGAGGAAGGCCGCGACGAGGCGGGCGAGGTCCGATCCGCCCGTGGCGCACGCGTGGGCGACGGTTCCGGTCTCCGACAGGCGGCGCGCCCGGCGGCGCAGATCCTTGAAGCGGGCCCGGCCGGGATGGTCGGCGAGGAACGCCGCGTGGTCGGCGCGCCGGTCCATGACCGGGCGGTCGAAGCCCGCCACCGTGCCGATGGCCCAGCCGCGCGCGCGCATCGCCGCGAGCATCTCCGGCACGGCGCCCTCCCCGGTCGGCAGCAGCGGCCAGCGCCAGGGGCATCCGCCGGAGGCGGCCTCGAGGCCGGCCACCAGGGCCAGCGCGTGCGCGGCCCGGTCCGGACCGTCGGCGACCAGGGGAGCCGTGGCGGTCACGTAGGGCGAGAGGAAGGGCCGCAGGACCCGGCCGCCGAGGCCCGTCAGGTCCCGGGCCCCACGGTACGGGAGCAGCCCGACGAGACGGTCGCCCGCGCGGACCGTGACGTAGCGGAGGGCCGCCGGCAGCAGCCCGGCGGTCCGATGGGCCTCGATGACGTGCCGAGAGAAGTGCGGGTGCGCCGCGGCGCCCGCCGCGACCAGCGCGTCCCAGGCCTCCGGCTCCGGCGCGTCGCCGAGGGTGACGACGGCTCCGGACGGCGCGCGGAGGGGGCTCGCCGGGATCATCGGACCGCTCCGGCGGCCCAGACCGGGGTCGGCAGCCCGTGGATCCGCCCCGCGGCGCGCGCCAGCAGGGCGGCCCGGCCCACGCTCGCCACCGCGACCGCCACGGCCGCGCCGAGCGGCCCGAGCGCCGGGACCAGGGCGAGGCACAGGCCGGCGGCGGCGAGGAGACTCCCCGCCGTGAGGCCGGCGCAGAGCCGCTCCCCGCCCAGCATGGTCAACAGATCCTCCCCCGGGCCGAACAGGCTCGCTCCGACGCTGCCGGCGATCAGGATGCACAGGATCGGTACGCTGTCGCCGAGACCCGGCCCGAACATGGCCAGCAGCAGCGGGCTGACGGCCAGGATCGCGCCGCCGACCACGAGCGTCGCGGCCGCCGTCAGGCGGCCCTGGCGCCGGACCAGCTCGGCGAGGAGGAAGCGGTTGGCCTGCGCCTGGGCGGCGCTGTAGCGCTGGAGCGTCGCCGCGCTGACCGCGTAGTGCACGAACACCACGAATTGCTGGATGCGGGTCGCCGCGAAGTAGATCCCGACCTCCGCCGGGCTCACGAGGGCGCCGAGCACGATCACGTCGACGAAGGTGAAGCCGGCATTGGCGAGGTCGATCGCGGCGATCGGCAGGCCCGTGCCGAGCCACGTGCGCCACCGGTAGCGGTGCGGCCCGGCCGGCAGCGCCCGCCGGAGCCGCGCGGCGAGCAGGCCGGCCTGCAGGGCGGTCGCGACCGCGGCGGCGACCAGCATGCAGGCCATCGCGACCTCGGCCCGGGGCGGCGCGCCGAGGAGGATCGCCGCGACCATGCAGGCCATCATCAGGGTCTGGCGCAGCAGGTAGGGCGGCGCGATGGCGAGCCCGACCCAGTTCTGGCTGCGCGCCACGCCCTCGAGGTAGTCCTGGAGCGCGAAGAGCGGCATCACGCAGAGCGCGACCAGGATCGGTGCCCGGTAGGCGGGGGCGAACAGGTCCGGCTCGAGCGCGAGCAGCGCCGCGCCGAGGCAGGCGACGGCGAGCGCCGCCCCGCCGGTCACGAGGGCGCCGGCCCGGATGTAACCGCGCGCGAGGTCGAGGTCGCCCTGCGCCTGGTCGCCCGGCACGAACCGGCAGGCGCCCTGCGAGAGGCCGAGGGTCAGGGTGTGGCCCAGCATCGCGGTCCAGACCCAGACCGACGCGAAGATCCCGTAGGCGTCCCAGCCCATCAGTCGCGCCGCGAGCACCTGAGCGCCGTAGGCGAAGCCGGCCGACCCCACGCGGATCGCGAAGACCGTCAGGGCCGCCCGCTGTGGGCCGCTGCGCAGCGCCCGGAGGTGCCGGACCGCGCGGACAGGGAGGGCCGTGGCTGACACTACGCGCTCCGCGCCGGTCCCGAACTCGGCGGGAGGCCGATCTCTGGCCGTCCGGTCTAGCCCGGGGCGCGTTGCGGCTCGGTTAAGGGCGGCTGGGCCGGGGCCGCCTTGGGCTCCTTGGGCGCCTCCGTCCGCATCAGCGAGGTGGCGATCGTCAGCGCCACGTGCTCGGCCATGCAGCGCAGGCCGAGGTCGTTGAGCCGGAACTGGCGGCCGAGCATGTGGCCCTCGCCCTTGTCGCTGCGGCGCGACAGGTACTGCAGCGCCTCGTAGCGCCGGACCAGCGGCACGCCCTGCTGGGTCGCGACGCTCCGCACGGCCTCGACGATCCGGTTGTAGTCGACGTCGGCCGCCATGCTGGCCGTGTAGATCGGGTCGACCAGCACCACGTCGATCCCGTGGGACCGCATCCAGCCCACGGCCTCGGCCAGCGCGCTCGCGAAGGCGTCCACGTCGACGCGGGCGATGGCGTCGTGGGTGCCGACCTGCCAGACGACGAGGTCGGGCTCGGCCTCGGCCACCATGGTGCGCAGGCGCTCGGCGGCCCCGGAGGCGATCTCGCCCGGCAGGCCGCGGTGGTCGATCACGACGTCGACCTTCGGCAGGGCGTGTTCCAGCGCGGCCTCGAGCTTGGCCGGGTAGGAGGCCGAGGCGCCCGGCGCCGCGCTGCCGCCGATCGCCAGGATCTTGAGCGGACGGTTCTCCGCCAGCGCCGCCTTGACGGCGCCGAGCTGGGCGACGCTGTAGAGCTGTGCCCCCGGGACCCGGCATTCCTGCGACAGGGCCGGATCGTCCGCCACGGGGCCGGCGGCCTGCTCGGCCGCGGCCGCGCCGCCGGCGGGGCCCGACAGCAGGAGCGCGGCCAGCGCCGCGGCGAGCCGGGCCCGCGTCATGCGCGGGGTCGCGACGATCTGCTGCGGCTGCGCCATTCGACGAACCATGCCGTAAACCCCAGCCCGACGAGGCCCGAGCCGGCGACCAGCATATCGATCAGCGCGCCGCCGCCCGTCTGGAAACGCACGAGCTGCCCGATCAGGCTCAGGATCGAGCCCATCGAGAACACAGCCAGTGAATTCCGGCCCATCTGACTCAGATAACCGACGACGTGGCCGATTCGGGGGGCGAGCACCGCGTAAAGCGGTGCAAACGCTAACAATACCCCCAGGAAATGAACCAGTCGCGCCGGGGTCAGGTAAGTCTTCTCGAACGTGAACAGCAGGCGCGGCTCCGGAACGAGCATCGGATCCGGGCGGATCTCCGTCACGGCGAGCACGATCCCGAGGAGAACGATCACGACGCCCGCCGGGATCAGGCGCCGCGACCAGCGGCGCAGGGCGTCGGAGCGGAGGTTCCAGCCCTGCAGGACGAAGCCCAGGACGAGCAGGAGCTGCCAGCAGAGCGGATCGAAGAACCAGTCGCCCTCGCCCGGCCAGGACGGGACGTTCCACCCGAAGACGAGGCTCGCGAGATAGACGCTCACGGACAGGCCCAGGGCCCCGAGCAGGCTGAAGCGGCCGACCAGGACGAAGACGGGCGCGATGCCGATCAGCAGCACGTAGAGCGGCAGGATGTTGAAGTAGCCGAGCTGGTAGGTCAGCAGCGCCATCCCGCAGACCGACTGGATCGGGTCCGCGAAGAAGCCGCCGGCATTGTGCCACTCGAGGATCAGCGGGTTGTCGAGCAGCAGCGCCGCCCCCGCGATGATCGCGAGCGCCAGCAGCATCACGGTCAGCTGCGCCCGGTAGACCTCGACGGTGCGGGCGAGGAGCCGCACGACGCTCCGGCCCGGCGGCTCCGGATGGCCGTCGCGCCCGCGGGTGGCGATCCCGATCGACCAGCCCGCCAGGAACACGAACAGCTCGGCCGCGTCCGAGATGCCGTACTGCGAGAAGGTGTAGCGCTCGAAGGTGTTGCCCGGGATGTGGTTGATGAAGATCGTGATCAGGGCGAAGCCGCGCCAGAAGTCGATCGCGTTGGGGTCCCGCATCGTCGCGGCGGCTCCGAGTTTCGACGCATCAGGATGGCGGCGGCGGGAACGCGGCCCCTGATACGGCGCCGCATCGCTTCTGCAAAGGCGAACAAAGGTGGGGATCGCGCGGCCCGATCGAACCGGACGGTCACACCCGCGTTATGGCCCGGCACGGAGTTCCGCACCTATGACCCGCCCCCTCACCGCCCTCGGCCTCGCGCTCCTCCTGCCGGTCCTGGCGACCGGCCCCGCGCTGGCTCAGGCCCAGACCGGCACCGGCGGCGGCCCCGCCTCCACGGCGACCGCCCCCAACACCTCGTCGGTCGGCCGCGTCATGCCGCCGAGCCGCGGCGCCGGTGCCGAGACGCCGGACGACCGGCGCGTGCGGACGCCGCGCGAGGCGAAGAACGACAAGCTCATGCGCGGCATCTGCATCGGCTGCGCCCCTCGATAAGGGGGCAGCGACGGGGCGGCGACCCCGCGCCGCCGGCGGCGCTACTTGCCGCGGCGCAGGCGCAGGTCGTCCTCGCTCTCGCGGGAGAGGCGCAGCAGGTTCTGCCCGTAGGCGGTCTTGGCGAACATCTCGCCGCGGGCCACGAGCTGGTCGCGGGTGATGAACTTCTGCAGGTAGGCGATCTCCTCCAGACACGCCACCTGCAGGCCCTGCCGGTTCTGCAGGGTGCGGACGAACTCGCTCGCCTCCAGCAGGCTGTCGTGGGTCCCGGTATCGAGCCACGCGTAGCCGCGCGACATGCGCTCCACGTGCAGCTGGCCGCGCTGCAGGTAGGCCTCGTTGACGCTGGTGATCTCCAGCTCGCCCCGGGCCGAGGGCTTCACGTCGGCGGCGATGTCGA
>NZ_JBKFBI010000131.1:0-17857 GCF_053346095.1 Methylobacterium sp. A52T
GCGGCCGGCCCGGCCGCCGCGACGGACTCCGCCTCGGGGCGGGCCGGCCCCTGCGGGTGGCTGAACACGGCCCAGCCGGCGAGGCTCACGCCGGTGAGGGCGATGAGCGTCGTCAGCCGGGCGCGGCGACGGGCGCGCCGCATGGCGCTCGGGTAGGGCGCCCGGGTGCGGACGACCGGGTCGTAGGCGGTCTCGACGTAGCTGGGGCGCGGGGGCGCCGGTCGCCGGGGTTCCGCGCTCGGATACGCGGTCTGGAACGCGGCGAGGGACAACGCAGCCTGGGCCATTCGGGAACTCGCGTACGCGCTTCCCCTGGGCAGCCGCCGCCGTTCGCCCGCGAGAGCCGTTCTCGCGCGCGTGGCCCGGGTCACCCGTCTGGGGAGGACATCAACCGTCCACCCCATTAAGCCGTGCTGTGGTTAATCCCCGCTAAAGAGACAGTTTCCGCGGGCGTTCCCGTGTTGGGACACAGCCTCAGGTCGCCGATCCGGGGGCCTCCGCCGGAACCTCCATCGGCCCGTGCCGGCGCGCGACCAGCAGGCAGAGCAGGGCCACCGGCACGCCGATGAGGGACGTGCCGACGAAGAACCACGCGAAGCCCGTCCACTCGATCACGAAGCCCGAGAACCCGGCGAGCAGGCTGCCGGGCAGGGCGCAGAGTGAGGTCAGCAGGGCGTACTGGCTCGCCGCGTGGGCGGTGGCCGAGAGCCGCGACATGTAGGTGATCAGCACGATCGACGCGAAGGCGTAGGCGAAGCCGTCGATGCCGACGGTCAGCGCGAAGGTCCAGAACGCCGCCCCGCCGTGGCCGCCGTGCCAGGCGAGGTAGGCCAGCGCGAGGTGCGAGGCCGAGGCCGTCACGGTGCCGATGAGCAGGCTCGCCATCATGCCGATCCGCGGGATGATGGCGCTCGCCAGGAAGGTGCCGCCGAGCGCGATCCAGAAGCCGAACAGCTTGGTCACGGTGGCGATGTCGGTGTTGGAGTAGCCGAGGGTCTTGAACAGCGGGATCGCCATGGCGTTCGAGACGTAGCCGGGCATCCGGAAGCCCGCGACCAGCGCCAGCACCGGCAGGGCGAGCGGCCCGAGCCGGGCGAGGAGATCGCGGATCGGTGCCCAGACGGTCTCGACGAAGCCGCCGGTGGCGGGGGTCTCGGGGGCGGGGGGCTCGGGCGCCAGCAGCGCCGCGACCGTGCCGGGGGCCATCAGCGCGGCCATGCACAGGTAGGCCACGCGCCAGCCATACGCGTCGGACAGGTAGAGCGCGCCGGCGCCGGCCGCGAGGTTGCCGATCCGGAAGCCGATCTCGGCCCAGGACGACATCAGCGCCTGCTGCTCGGGCGGCGCGGCGGTGATGCGCCAGCCGTCGATCACCACGTCCTGGGTGGCGCCCGCGACGCCGAGCGCCAGGGAGAACGCCACCGTCCAGGCGAGCCAGTGGGCCGGGTCGCCGAAGGCGACGCCCGCGAGCGCCAGGGCGACGAGGATCTGCGTGGCGACGATCCAGCCGCGGCGGCGCCCGAGCCAGCGGCCGATGAGCGGCGCATCGTGCCGGTCGAGGAACGGCGCCCAGAGGAACTTGAGCTTGTAGGCGATGGTGAGCTCGCTCATCAGCCCGATCGTGGCGAGCGGCACCTTCGCCTGGACGAGCCACGCTGACTGCGTCGCGTAGACGAGCAGGAACGGGATGCCCTGCGCGAAGCCGAGCCCCAGCACCGCGGCGACGCGCCGGTCGGTGAACAGGGGCGCGAGGAAGGCGCCCGGCGCGGCCTTCACCGGCTCGGGCGCGCCGGTGATCGGCGCCGGGTCTGCCATCCACGCGTCTCCTCACGCCGCCCCGCAGGATGAGGGGTCTCGCCGGGGCGCGACGCCCCCGCCCCTCACGCCGCCTTCTTCCCCCGCTCGGCGATCTTCACGAGGCTGCGCAGCACCTCGGTGGCGGTCTTGAGCCGGGCCGGGACCGTGGTCAGCTCGCGGACGAACACGACGCTCATGTCGGGTCGCACCTTCGCGAACGAGGCCTGCTCGGCCACGTAGGTCACGAGCCCCTGCGGGTTGGCGTAGGACCGGTCGCGGAAATGGACCACCACGCCCTTCGGCCCGGCCTCGACCTTCTCGACGTTCGCCCTGAGGCAGAGAATCTTGATCGTGCCGATTTTGAGGAGTTGCTCCACCTCCGGCGGCAGCGGCCCGAACCGGTCGATCAGCTCGGCGCCGAAGCTCTCCATCTCGGCATCGTCCTGGATGGTGGCGAGCCGCCGGTAGAGGGCGAGCCGGACGCCCAGATCCTCGACGTAATCCTCCGGGATCGTGACCGGCGCGCCGAGCGCGATGGTCGGCGACCACGCCTCCTCGGGCACGTCCTCGATGCCGGCCTTGAGCGCCGTCACCGCGTCCTCCAGCATCTGCTGGTAGAGCTCGTAGCCGACCTCCTTGATGTGGCCCGACTGCGCGTCGCCCAGCAGGTTGCCGGCGCCGCGGATGTCGAGGTCGTGGGACGCGAGCTGGAAGCCCGCGCCCAGGGTGTCGAGGCTCTGGAGCACCTTGAGGCGCTGCTCGGCCTGGGCGGTGAGCTGGCGGTTCGCCGGGGTCGTGAACAGCGCGTAGGCGCGCGCCTTCGAGCGCCCGACCCGGCCGCGCAGCTGGTAGAGCTGCGCGAGGCCGAACATGTCGGCCCGGTGGACGATCAGCGTGTTGGCGGTGGGGATGTCGAGGCCCGATTCCACGATCGTGGTCGAGAGCAGGACGTCGAACTTGCCCTCGTAGAAGGCGGTCATCACGTCCTCGAGCTGGCCCGCCGCCATCTGGCCGTGGGCCACCGCGACCTTGATCTCGGGCATCTCGGCGTCGAGGAATTTCTTGACCTCGGCCAGATCCTCGATCCGCGGGACCACGTAGAAGGACTGGCCGCCGCGGTAGCGCTCGCGCAGCAGGGCCTCGCGGATGGTCAGGGGATCGAACGGCGTCACGAAGGTGCGCACCACCAGCCGGTCGACCGGCGGGGTCGCGATGATCGAGAGCTCGCGCACCCCCGTCATGGCGAGCTGCAGCGTGCGCGGGATCGGCGTCGCCGAGAGCGTCAGCACGTGAACGTCCGCCTGGAGCGCCTTCAGCCGCTCTTTGTGGGCGACGCCGAAATGCTGCTCCTCGTCCACGATGATCAGGCCGAGGTCCTTGAAGGCGATGTTCTTCGCCAGGAGGGCGTGGGTGCCGACCACGATGTCGACCGTGCCGGCGATGAGCCCGGCGCGGGTCTGCTTCATCTCCCCCGCCGAGACGAAGCGGGAGAGCTGCGCCACCTGGACCGGCAGCCCTTTGAAGCGCTCGGCGAAGGTCCGGTAGTGCTGGCGGGCCAGCAGCGTGGTCGGAACGATCACCGCCACCTGCTTGCCGGAGATCGCCGCCGCGAAGGCGGCGCGGAGCGCCACCTCGGTCTTGCCGAAGCCGACATCGCCGCAGACCAGCCGGTCCATCGGCCGGCCGGCATTGAGGTCGTCCAGCACCGCGTCGATGGCGTTGGCCTGGTCCTCGGTCTCCTCGAACGGGAAGCGGGCGGCGAACTCGCCGTAGAGCCCCTCGGGCGCCTGCAGGGAAGGGGCCTTCCGGACGAAGCGCTGGGCCGCGACCTTGATCAATTCGCCCGCCATCTCGAGGATGCGGCGCTTCATCTTGGCCTTGCGGGCCTGCCACGCGCCGCCGCCGAGGCGGTCGAGGGCGACCTCGGAATCCTCCGAGCCGTAGCGGGTCAGGAGCTCGATGTTCTCCACCGGCAGGAGCAGCAGGCCGCCGGTGTATTGCAGCTCCAGGCAATCGTGCGGGGCGCCGGCGGCGTGGATCGTCTTGAGGCCCACGAACCGGCCGATGCCGTGGTCGGCGTGGACCACGAGGTCGCCGGGCTGGAGCGCCTGCACCTCCAGGATCACGTCCTGGGGCCGCTTGGCCTTGCGCTTCTGGCGGACCAGCCGGTCGCCCAGGATGTCGCCCTCGGAGACGACGGCGAGCTCGCCCGCGGTGAAGCCCGCCTCCAGGCCCCAGACCGCCACGGCCGCGTCGGTGCCGCGCTTGAGCGCGTACACGTCGGTGAGCCGGGTGATCGCCACGGGCTTCCTCAGGCCGTGATCGGTGAGCACGCCGCAGAGCCGGTCGCGGGAGCCGTCGGACCAGGCTCCCAGGATCACGTGATGACCGGATCCCTGGAGATCGCGGATATGCGCCACCGCGGCGTCGAACACGCTGGCATTCTCGTCGGCCCGCTCGGGGGCGAAGCTCCGTCCGGCCTTGGCGCCGCAATCGATCACCGCGCGCTCGGACGATTCGGGCTGCGCGAACGGGGTCAGCCGCGCCACGGTGGCGGTGCCGATCCGCTCCTTCAGCTCGTTCGGCGTCAGGTAGAGGGCGCGGGGCGGCAGGGGCTTGTAGGGGGCGACGCCGGGCTGCGGCGTCTTCATCGCGCCCTCGCGGGCCTGGTAATAGTCCTGGACGAGCGCGATCCGCTCGGCGGCGGCGTCCTCCACCTGCGGGTCGAAGACCAGCGGCACGCCGCCGAGATAGTCGAACAGCGTGTCGAGGTGGTCGTAGAACAGCGGCATCCAGTGCTCGAGGCCGGCGTAGCGCCGCCCCTCGCTCACCGTCTCGTAGAGCCGGTCGTCCCGCGTCGCCGCCCCGAAGCTCTGGATGTAGTTCTGGCGGAAGCGGCGGATGGTCTCCGTGGTGAGCTGGACCTCGCTCATCGGCATCAGGTCGAGCGAGCGGAGCTGCCCGGTGGTGCGCTGCGTCTCCGGGTCGAAGGCGCGGATCGATTCCAGCGTGTCGCCGAAGAAGTCGAGCCGGATCGGGGCCGGCAGGCCGGGGGGCGACAGGTCGAGGATGCCGCCGCGGACCGCGTACTCGCCGGTATCGCGCACCGTCCCGGTGCGCAGGAAGCCGTTGGCCTCGACCCAGGCCACGACGTCGTCCATCGACACGACGTTGCCGATCGCCGCCGAGAACGCCTCCTTGGCGATGTGGGCGCGGGGCGGCACCCGCTGCACCAGGGCGTTGACCGTGGTGCAGAGGATGCGCGGGCGGTCCTCGGCCGAGCGGGTGCGGGCGAGGCGGGCGAGCGCCGTCATCCGGGCGGCGGCGACCGCCGTCGTCGGCGAGACCCGGTCGTAGGGCTGGCAGTCCCAGGCCGGCAGGCTCATCACGTCCATCTCGGGCGCGACGAAGCCCAGGGCCGCCTGGAAGGCCGCCGAGCGCCCGGAATCGCGCGCCACGTGGACCAGCACCGCCGGCGCGTCGACGGTGGGCGCCAGGGCGCGGGCGAGGTCGGCGAGCGCCAGCGCGTCGAAGCCCTCCGGGGCGTTCGCCAGGACCGGGCTGTCGCCGCGCTTGAGGGCGTCGATCGCCCGGGCGAGCGCGGAGGATTTCGGCAGCGCGAAGCGCGCGACCTGCGGCTTGGCGGCGGGGGCGGGGGGCTTCGGCTGAGGCTTGGCCATCGGGTCTTTCGCGGGAAATCCCGCCGGGCGCGTCCGGGGAGGAGGTCGGGTGGCGTTAGCCGATCGGGCCGCCGCGATAAAGCGTCCCCGCGGTCACGGCCGAACGCACCCTATATGGCGGTTCTGCCCCGGCATGGAACGGCTGTTCGGCCGCGCTTCGGGGACACGCATGGGCCGGCCCGGAGCACCTTGCGGATCGGCCTCTCCCAGGGCGGAAGAGACGACCCCATCGTCTTTGCGCGCGCAGCGAAGCCATCCAGCAGCGCCGCACCTCCGGACGTCGCGCTGCCCTGGGTCACGTCGCTGCGCTCGTGATGACGGAGCGGGCCGCATCGGCCGAGCGCTCCGATCGGATGCGACGGAAGCCCGCGGCTTACGCCCCTCAGGCGCCCCTCAGGCGTCCGGCCCGACGATCTCGGCCAGCGCCGCCTCGACCCGGCCGCGGAAGAAGTCCGCGTTGGGCATGTGCTCGGTCATCGCGGCGGCGCGCGCCGTCGCCTGCCGCAAGATCTCGGCGCGGAGTGCCGGATCGGAGCGCTCCATCATCTCCAGCATGATGCGCACCACCAGCTCGGTGGCGATCGACCGGGCCGGGTGGTCGTAGTTGGGCTTCGGTTCGTCCATCGCGGGCTCTCTCGACCGGTCGCTCTCAGGAGTGGATCGGCGCGTCGTGCCGGTGGAACGCCCGCACCCGCCGCCAGACCGACGTGTCGTAGTTCGTGGGCGTCTCGACCTCGCCGGTCAGCCACTTGAACAGGTCGCGGTCCGGCACCTCGATCAGTGCCTCGAACTGGTCGAGCTCCGCCTCCGAGAGGTCGCCGATCTCGGCATCGGCGAAGCGGCCCATGATCAGGTCCATCTCGCGGATGCCCCGGTGCCAGGCGCGGTAGAGGAGGCGGCGGCGGCGCGGATCGAGGTCGGCGCTCGTGCGGGTGGTGCCGGACATGGATGTCGGACCTCGGCTCAGGGACTGGCAGGGCCTAGATAGGCGCCCGGGACCGGCGGATCCAGAACGGGGCCGCGGCCGGGCGGGCTACAACCGGCGGGCGAGGGGCCAAAAACGAATTGCCTCCGGCGGGCGGTCCGTTATCTCGGGCTGCAACGCCCCGGACGGGGCGGCGAGCGGGAGTCCAACGATGCCGAAGGCGATCCGGGTCTACGAGTACGGCGGTCCCGAGGTGATGCGCTTCGAGGACGTGCCCCTGGCCGAGCCGGGCCCCGGGCAGATCCGGGTCAGGCAGGCCGCCATCGGCGTCAACTTCATCGACATCTACTTCCGCACCGGCGCCTACAAGTCCCCGCACATGCCCTACACCCCCGGCAAGGAGGGCGCCGGCACCGTCACGGCGGTGGGCGAGGGCGTGACCCAGTTCAAGGCCGGCGACCGGGTCGCCTACGGCTCGGTGGCGGACGGCTGCTACGCCGAGGAGCCGGTGATCCCGGCCTCCGCGGCCGTGCCGATCCCCGACGGCGTCGACGAGAAGACCGCCGCCGCCATGATGCTCAAGGGCCTGACCGTCGAGTACCTGCTGCACCGGACCTACGCGGTGAAGCCCGGCGACACGATCCTGTGGCAGGCCGCCGCCGGCGGCGTCGGCCTGATCGCGTGCCAGTGGGCCAAGCACCTCGGCGCCACCGTGATCGGCACCGCCGGCAGCCCCGAGAAGGCGGAGCTCGCCAGGCAGAACGGCTGCGACCACGTCATCCTCTACCGCGAGGAGGACGTGGCCAAGCGCGTGCGCGAGATCACCGGCGGCAAGGGCGTGCCGGTGGTCTACGACGGCGTCGGGCAGGCGACCCTGATGGGCTCCCTGGACAGCCTCGCGCCGCTCGGCCTGCTGGCGAGCTTCGGCTCGGCCTCCGGGGCGATCACCGGGCTCGACCTCGGCCTGCTGGCCCCGCGCGGCTCGCTCTACGTGACCCGCCCGACGCTCGCGACCTTCTCGTCGAACCGCGCCACCCTGGAGGAGGCGGCCGCCCGCCTGTTCAAGGTGGTCCGCGACGGCGCGGTGAAGATCGCCGTCAACGCCACCTACCCGCTGGCCGAGGCGCAGCAGGTGCACCGCGACCTCGCGGGCCGGGAGACCACCGGCTCGATCGTGATGCTGCCGTAGGGACCGGCCGTGACGCCCGGCAGCGCCGACCTGCTCCTCGTCGTCGACGTGCAGGTCGACTTCCTGCCGGGCGGGGCGCTCCCCGTCCCGGGGGGCGACGCGGTGATCGGCCCGATCAACGACCTCCAGCACCGCTTCCGGCACGTGGTGCTGATGCAGGACTGGCATCCGGCGGACCACGTCTCCTTCGCCGAGACCCATCCGGGGCGGGCCCCGTTCGAGACCGTGACGCTGCCCTACGGGCCGCAGGTGCTGTGGCCGCGCCACTGCGTCCAGGGCAGCCGCGGGGCCGCCTTCGCGCCGGACCTCGCCACCGACCGGGCGAGCCTGGTGGTGCGCAAGGGGCTGGATCCGCGGGTCGACAGCTACTCGGCGTTCCTGGAGGCCGACCGGGCCACGCGCACCGGCCTCGCGGGGGCGCTCCGGGAGCGCGGCATCACCCGGGTCGCGGTGTGCGGCCTCGCCACCGATTTCTGCGTCGCCTGGAGCGCGCTCGACGCGCGCGACGCGGGGTTCAACGTCCTCGTGGTGGCGGACGCGGTGCGCGGGATCGACGTCGACGGGTCGCTCGCGCGGGCCTGGGCGCGGATGGAGTCGGCGGGCGTCCGCCGGATCGCGGCGGCGGAGATCGGCTGAGGGCACGCGGGGACCGGGAGGCGAACCGCCGCACGCCGCGCGGGAGACCGGCCCCGCGCCGACGCGTTGGCCCGACATCAGCACCCGACAGGAGCCTGCATGTCATCCAAGCACCCGAAGACCGACACGCCCACGGACGCCGACCTCAAGGGCAATCCCGGGATCGGCACCTCGAAGGGGATGAGCGGCGCCGACCCCGCGGATCTGCAGGCGGATTCGACCTTCGAGGGCGACGTCGACAACGAGACGAAGCTCGACGGCGGCGTCGACCCGGACCACCGGCCGCGCAAGAACGCGTGACCGAGAACGCGTGACCGGATGCCCGGGCCGGCGCGGCCCGGGTCGCTCTCAGCGACTGCGCGCCGGCGCCTTCGGCAGCTGCGGTGCAGGGGCTGCGGGCTTGGCGCTCGGGCCGCCTGCCGGAACGTAGATCTGGGCCGGGCTCGCGGTGTAGCCCCGGAGCTGGGCCGCGTTGGCGGCCCCGAAAGCGGATGTGCCGTCCGCGCGGGCGGCGCCCGCCGCGAGGGCCGACAGGAGCGCGGCGGCCAGGGCCAGGCGGGCGTGCTTCGGCATCGACAGGATCCTTGTGTTCGCGCGGGCTCGAGAAACCCTGATCCGTACCGGATCGCTCCGCTCTGCGATCGACCCGGCCTTCCCGACGTGCGGAACCGCACAGGCCCCGTGTCGTGCATGACGGCGGCGGCTCAATCGCTCTCCGGTTGATCGCTTCCCCACCGTCGTCGTTGCGAGCGCAGCGAAGCAATCCAGGGCCAGCGCCGCGCTGACCGATGTCCTGCTGCCCTGGGTCACGTCGCTGCGCTCGTGATGACGGAGCGTGGGCCTGCCCCGGAGGCCGTGTCAGAGCGCCAGCCCGAGCTGGAGCGGCGCCTCGGGCGCGTCCTGCGCGAAGCCCGACAGCGACACCCCGATCAGCCGCGCGCTGCGGCGCAGGGGGAACAGGCCGGCGAGCAGGTCGAGGCCGATCCGCTCCAGGGCGGCCCGGTCGGCCACCGGCACGGCGAGGGACTTCGCCCGGGTGACCTGCGCGAAATCCGAGAACTTGAGCTTCAGGGTCACGGTCCGGGCGCGCATGCCCTTGGCGTCGGCCCCCGCCCAGACCTTGTCGAACAGCGGCGCCAGTCGGGCGGCCAGGACCTCGAAGGCGGCCGTGTCGTCCGAGAAGGTGGTCTCGGCCCCGATCGACTTGCGCACCCGGTGGGCGCGGACCGGCCGCGCGTCGATCCCGCGGGCGACCGCGTGGTAGTAGGCGCCCGCGGAGCCGAAGGTCTCGCGCAGGCGCTCCGGCGTCCAGGCGCGCAGATCCGCCCCGGTCTCGATCCCGAGCCGCTTCATCTTCGCCTCGGTGACCGGGCCGACGCCGTGGAACCGGCCGATCGGCAGTGCCGCCACGAAGTCCGGCCCCATGGCGGGGGTGATGACGAACAGGGCGTCGGGCTTGCGGTGGTCGGACGCCACCTTGGCGAGGAACTTGTTGTACGAGACCCCGGCCGAGGCGATGAGCCCGGTGCGCTCCAGGATCTCGGCCCGGATCGCCTTTGCCACGGCCGTCGCCGTCGGGAGGCCCAGGAGGTTCTCGGTGACGTCGAGATAGGCCTCGTCGAGGGCCACCGGCTCGATGATGGCCGTGTGCCGGGCGAAGACCGCCCGGATTTCCTCGGAGACCGCCCGGTAGACCTCGAAGCGCGGCTTCACGAACAGCAGGTCCGGGCACAGCCGCCGCGCGGTGGCCGACGGCATGGCGGAGCGGACGCCGAATTTCCGGGCCTCGTAGCTCGCAGCGGCCACCACCCCGCGCTCCCGGGAGCCGCCCACCGCCAGCGGCCGGCCGCGCAGCGACGGGTCGTCGCGCTGCTCCACGGAGGCGTAGAACGCGTCCATGTCGATGTGGATGATCTTTCGGAGCGCGACCTCCGGATCCATCGCCGCCTCGGGTCCCGACCAAGTTCCTGATCTGTTCCGAAAGACCGCGCGGGGCGGGCGGGGTCAAGCCGCGCCGGGCGCGGCGTCAACAGGAGTCCGATCCGCGCCCGTCATCGCGAGCGCAGCGAAGCGACCCAGGGAAGCCGGACATTTCTGAGCGCAGCGCATCCCTGGATTGCTTCGCTGCGCTCGCAAAGACGGAGCCTGCCTTCAGGCCACGCTGCCGTAGAGATCGTAGGCCTCGGCCCGGTCGATCTTCACCGTGACGATGTCGCCGACCCGCACCGGGCGCCGGAACGCGGCGTGGACATTGCCGTCGATCTCCGGCGCGTCGGCCTTGGACCGGCCCCGCGCGACCCCGCCCTCGACGGAATCGACGATGACGGGCAGCCGCTTGCCGACCTTGGCCCGCTGCAGCCGCAGCGCGATGCCGTTCTGGGTCTCCATGAACCGGCGCTTGCGCTCGGCCTTCACCGTCGGCGGCACGAGGTCGCCCAGCGCGTTGGCGGTGGCGCCCGCCACCGGCTCGTACTCGAAGCAGCCGACCCGATCGAGCTTCGCCTCCTGAAGCCAGGCCAGCAGCTCCTCGAACTCGGCCTCGGTCTCGCCGGGGAAGCCGACGATGAAGGTCGAGCGGATCGCGAGGTCCGGGCAGGTCTGCCGCCAGCTGCGGATCCGGTCGAGCTGGCGCTCCTGGTTGCCGGGGCGGCGCATGCGCTTGAGCACGGAGGGGCTCGCGTGCTGGAGCGGCATGTCGAGGTAGGGCAGCACCTTGCCCTCGGCCATCAGCGGGATGACCTCGTCCACGTGCGGGTAGGGGTAGACGTAGTGCAGCCGCACCCAGGCGCCGAGCTCGCCGAGTTCCTTGGTGAGGTCGTAGAACTTCGCGCGGACCTGCCGGTCGCGCCACGGGCTCTCACTGTAGCGGATATCGACGCCGTAGGCGCTGGTGTCCTGGCTGACGACCAGCAGCTCCTTCACGCCGGCCTTCACCAGCTTCTCGGCCTCGCGCAGCACGTCGGCGGCGGGGCGGCTGACGAGGTTCCCGCGCAAGGATGGGATGATGCAGAAGCTGCAGCGGTTGCTGCACCCTTCCGAGATCTTCAGGTAGGCGTAGTGGCGCGGGGTGAGCTTGATCCCCTGCGGCGGCACGAGGTCGAGGAACGGGTCGTGGGCCGGCGGCACCGCCTCGTGGACGGCCGCCACCACCGACTCGTAGGCCTGGGGCCCGGTCACCGCCAGGAGGTCGGGGTACTTCTCGCGGATCTCCTCCGGCTGCGCGCCCATGCAGCCGGTGACGATGACCCGGCCGTTCTCCGCCATGGCCTCGCCGATGGCCGAGAGCGACTCCGCCTTGGCCGAATCGAGGAAGCCGCAGGTGTTGACGATCACCACGTCGGCGCCGTCGTGCCGGCGGGCCAGCTCGTAGCCCTCGGCGCGCAGGTGGGTGAGGATCCGCTCGGAATCGACCAGCGCCTTGGGGCAGCCCAGCGAGACGAACGAGATTTTCGGGGCGGCGCCGGGAGCGGGGCCGCGGGGGGCGGGCGTGGCGGTCATGGCATTCGGGTCGGACGGTCCGGCCGGGCGGCGATCGGCCGCCCGGCGCGCGGGACCAGGAATTCGGGGTCGGGCACCTATACAGGCTCCCGCGCCTCCGCGCGAGGCCGGCCGCCGCAGGGGTGACCGGCCCTGCGCGCGAGCCTGGGCCCGGGCGCGGATCCTATCGTTACGGCAGAGCTTTACGGCGGGCTCCTCAGACCCCACATCAGGCCTGGGCGGCGCCGCCCTGCGCCCCGGACACGGCCCGCCCGCGCGCGGCGGCGGGGCCTGCGTGGAACTGCCGCTTCCCCCGCGGCATCGCCTGTGCGACGGCAGCGCACGACGCACAGCTCGAGGATGGCGGCCCCGAACCCGGTCATGTGGACCCGAGAGATCCCCTTCATCGATCCCGTCGCGGCGGCGGCCCGGCTGCGCGCCCTGCCCGGGCTCGCCTTCCTCGACAGCGCCATGCGGCACGACCCGCTGGGGCGGCACTCGATCGTGGCCGCCGACCCGTTCGCGCGGTTCCGCTACCGCGACGGGCGCGCGACCCTCGACGGGAGGCCGGTGGCGGGCGGCCCGATGGCGGCGCTCCGAGCCTGCCTCGAACCCTACCGGCTAGAGGCCGGGCTAGAGGCCGGGCCGGAGCCGTTCCCCGGCGGGGCGATCGGGTACCTCGCCTACGACCTCGGCGCGGCGCTGGAGCGGGTGGCGCCGCCCGCCCGGCGGGCGGGGCTCACCGACGACATCGCGCTGAACCTCTACGACACCGCGCTGGTCGTCGACCACGCCGCCGGCACGGGCCGGCTCGTCGCCACGGGTTTCCCCGAGACCGCGCCGGACGCGCGACGGGCCCGCGCGGAGGCGCGGCTCGCCCGCTTCGCCGACCTGCTCGGCGGCGCGGAGCCTCCGGTCCCGACCGCCGCACGGCCGGCCCAGCCGCTCGCGTGGCGCTCGAACTTCGATCGACAAAGCTATGAGAAAGCAGTCGAAAAGGTCCGCGCCTACATCCGGGCCGGCGACATCTACCAGGCCAACATCGCCCAGCGCTTCACCGCCGACCTGCCGGCCGGCTTCGACCCGTTCGCCCTCTACCGGCGGCTGCGCGAGACCAACCCGGCGACCTTCGGGGCCTACCTGGAACAGGAGGGCCTGACCGTCGCCTCGTCCTCGCCGGAGCGGTTCATCCGCCTCGACGGGCGGCACGTGGAGACGCGCCCGATCAAGGGCACCGCCCGCCGCCTCGCCGACCCGGCGGCCGACCGGGCGGCGGCCGAGGCGCTCCAGGCCAGCGTCAAGGAGCGGGCCGAGAACGTCATGATCGTCGACCTGCTGCGCAACGACCTGTCGCGGGTCTGCCGGCCGGGCAGCGTCGCCGTGCCGACCCTGTGCGGCCTGGAGACCTACGCCAACGTCCACCATCTGGTGTCGGTGGTGACCGGCGACCTCCGCGACGGGCTCGACGCCCTCGACCTCCTGGAAGGGACCTTCCCGGGCGGCTCGATCACGGGCGCGCCGAAGATCCGCGCCATGGACATCATCACGGAGATCGAGGGCGACGCGCGGGAACTCTACTGCGGCGCCATCGGCCGGATCGGCTTCGACGGGGCGCTCGACACGTCGATCGCGATCCGCACCGTGTTCATGGACGACCGGCAGGCGATCCTGCAGGCCGGGGGCGGGGTGACGCTGCTGTCGGAGCCGGGCCCGGAATACGACGAGACCCTGGCCAAGGCCGCCCGGGTGTTCGAGGCCTTCGCATGATCCTCGTCCTCGACAATTACGACTCCTTCGTCTTCAACGTCGTCCGCTACCTGGAGGAGCTCGGCGAGACGGTCCGGGTCGTGCGCAACGACGCGCTGGACGTGCCGGGCATCCGGGCGCTGGAGCCGGAGGCCCTGGTGGTCTCGCCCGGGCCCTGCACCCCCGCGGAGGCCGGGATCTCCCTGCCGGCGATCCGCGACCTGTCGGGCGCGGTGCCGATCCTCGGCGTCTGCCTCGGCCATCAGGCGATCGGCGCGGCCTTCGGCGGCACGGTCGCGCGGGCACAGCGCCCCCTCCACGGGCAGATGACGCCGATCGCCCATACCGGCGAGCGCCTGTTTTCCGGAATCCCGGCGCCGATGCCGGTCGGGCGCTATCACTCGCTGGTCGTGAATCCCGGCCCCGACATGGACAAACACCTCTCGGTCGACGCGGTCTCGCAGGAGGGCGAGGTGATGGCGCTGTCGCACCGGACCCACCCGACCTACGGCATCCAGTTCCACCCGGAATCGGTCCTGACCGAGGGCGGCCACGCCCTGTTCGCCAACTTCCTGGATCTCGCCCGCGCGTGGCGGGAGAGGCCGGAGGGGCGCCGCGATGCTGTGGCGTGACGGGGCGCCCCTGCCCGGAACCACGGCTCCGCTCGACCACACCGACCGCGGCCTGACGCTCGGCGACGGCCTGTTCGACACCGCACTGGCGCTCGGCGGCCGCGTCGCCTTCGAGGACGCCCATATCGCCCGGCTCGTGGCCTCCGCGGAGACGCTGGGGATCCCGGCCGAACCCGAGCGGATCCGTGCGGCCATGCGGGACCTCGCGGGGCAGGGGGAGCGGCTCGCGATCCGGACCACGCTGACGCGCGGCTCCGGCCCGCGCGGCCTGAGGCCGCCGGACGCGCCTAACCCGACCCTGTTCGCCACCGCGGCCGCGAGCGCCAGGGCCGCGTCCTTCGCGCCCCTGCGCCTGTGGCCGACGGCCATCGCCCGCAACGACACCTCCCCCGCCGCCCGCCTGAAGACGCTGGGCTATCTCGACGCGGTGCTGGCCGCCCGCGAGGCCGCCGCCGCGGGGTTCGACGAGGCGCTGTTCCGCAACACCCGGGGCCGCGTCGCCTGCGCGGGCACGGGCAATCTCTTCGCCCTGTTCGGCACCGATCTGGTGACGCCGCCGCTCGGGGACGGCGTGCTCGCCGGCATCGTGCGGGCGGAGGTGCTGGGTCTCGCCGCCGGGTGCGGGCTGCGGGCCGAGGAACGGTCGCTCGCCCTGCCCGATCTCCTGGGCGCGGAGGCCGTGTTCCTGACCAACTCCCTCCGGCTCCTGGCCCCCGTGACGGCCGTCGGCGACACGGCCTTCTTAAGCGCCGGCCACCCGGCGGTGACCCGCCTCACGGAGGCCCTGCGCGCCCGCGTGGCGCAGGCCTGCGGCGTCACGGAGGACGCGGTCGCGTGACCGAGGGAGCGATCGAGGCGTCAATCGAGACTTGGCGGCGCCGGCTGCGCTACGCGCTCGCGGCGATCTACGGGTTCATCGGCGTGGTCCACCTCGTGGCGACCGACGCGATGCTGCCGCTCATGCCCGACTGGGTGCCGCAGCCGCGGCTCGTCATCCTGGCGACCGGCCTGTGCGAGATCGCCGGCGCGGTCGGCCTCCTCACCGGGCGGTTCCGCCGGGCGGCCGCGATCGGTCTCGCCCTCTACGCGGTCTGCGTCTACCCGGCGAACCTCAAGCACGCGTTCGGGCACGTCCACGTCGAGGGCATCCCGGATTCCTGGTGGTACCATGGCCCGCGGCTCGCCTTTCAGCCGGTCTTCGTCTGGGCGGCGCTCTGGGCCGGCGGCCTGATCGACTGGCCGTTCGGCGGGGGCCGCAGATCCGCCGAGGCCGCGACCGGGATCTCCGGTGATCCGGCACGGCCGCCGAAAGGTCCGGGACCAGACGCGCCGGCAACCATCCGGGAACCTTGATCACAGGATCCCGGGATCCCCGGATCCCGGCAGGCTTTGATCCCAGGATCCTGGCCGCTCGACCGGCCGGCAGCCGCCGCGCGGGCCGGAAGACCGGTCGGCCCGGCGCCGATACGGGCGGACGACATGCCGAAGCGCCGCGACCCGGGCCGATCGCCCCCGCCTCCGCCGGACGCGGTGCCGGAGACCGTGCCGGACCGCGACGCGGTGGAGCGCGCCCTGGAAACGGTCCTCGACCGCCTGCGCCCGAAGCCGGGCGGCGCGCCGCGGGCCGGCCGGAAGCCGCGGCCGGACGGGGCGGGCGGCTGAGGCCCGAAAGGTTCCTCCACAGGGCGAAGATATCGCCCGGATACGGCCGGCCGGACCGGAGTTCCCCGGAGGACGCCGCCGAACACGGCGCGCGGACCCCAGCGGAGACAGACCGAATGGCCAAGCAGAAGACGCTGCAGGACGCCTTCTACGAGACCCTGAAGGACGTCTACTACGCCGAGAAGCAGTCGGTGAAAGCCCTCAAGAAATCCGCCCGGGCGGCGGAGCACGACGACCTGCGCCAGGCCTTCGAGACCCATGCCGAGGAGAGCGCCCAGCAGGTCGAGCGCCTGACGCAGGTCTTCGAGATCATCGGGAAGCCGGCCCGGGCCAAGACCTGCGAGGCGATGCAGGGCATCGTCTCGGAGATGGAGGAGGATCTCGACGACTTCGCCGACAGCCCGGCCGCCGACGCGGTGCTGGCCGCCTGCGCCCAGGCGGTGGAGCACTACGAGATCGCCCGCTACGGCACCCTGAAGACCTGGGCGGCCCAGCTCGGCTACGCGGACGCCGCCGCGCTCCTGGACGAGACCCTGCAGGAGGAGAAGCGGACCGACGCGCTGCTCTCGAAGATCGCCGAGTCGATCAACGCCGCGGGCGAGCCCGGCGGGGCGGAGCCGGACGCGGAGGCGTCGAAGGGCAGGGGGAAGAAGGCCGCCTGACCGCGTTCCGGCCGCGCGGGCGGGCCGGCGCCTCCGGGCGCCGGTTCGTCGCGGCCCGGGCCGGCGGCGTCAGTTCGCCTTCTCGATGGCGCTCAGCGGCGTCCAGTAGCAGCGATCCTGCGTGTCCTTCAGGGCGAGGCAGCCGTAGCTCATCGTCCGGGATTCGAGCCGGACCTCCTCGCCGGGCTTGAACGACCGGCACTCGCCGCTGGCGAGGCTGCCCTGCAGCAGCTGGCCGAAGCCGGATTCGTCGCCCGCCATGACCAGCTTGAACAGGCGGTCCGTGACCTCCTGGGTGTGGCAGCCGAACCGCTCCTGGAGGATGGTCTCGGCCGCGGCCGGCCGGGACAGGGCGGCGGTGACGGCGAGGGCGGCGAGGACGGGCAGGGCGAAGCGCATGCGCGGAACATATCCGCGCGCCGCGACGTGTCGAGCCCTCGGCGCGCGGGGGAGCCGCGGAGGATCGCCGCGGGGATCGCCGCGGGCATGCCCGGCGCGGGTCGCGGCGCGGCCGAGCACGTGCCGACCTGCGCTAAACGGCGACGGGCCTGACTACGACGTCCTCGGCGTAGACGAGGGTTGCCATGACACCGGACCGGATCCGATCGAAGACCGCGTCGAGATCCCCGACACTCTGCATCAGCACGGCGCACGAGAGGGCGACGATCTGCGGGGTGCGCTCCGTCCCGTCGGCGAGGAACTCGCGGATCGCGTCGACGAGGGACGCGGTGGCGTCCGCCTCCTCGGTGGCGCCGAGGACGTGCAGGCAATCCTGCCGCAGGGACGCGAGATCGCCGTCCACGACCGAGACCCATTGCCGGCCGTGATCGTAGATGAGCCAGCGCACCGATCCCGCCGCCACGGGGGCCAGTCCCGCGAGATAGCGCTGAGCGGCTGCGTCGTCGAACATGGCACGGGTTTAGCGCCCGCCCTCCGGAACGCCAACGCGTCGGATCACCGTTCCGGAGCCCGACGGATCCGCCGCGACGGGCCGGCATCTCGGGCCGCGAGCGGGCGGGCAGCGCGGCCTGACAGCGCCGCTACGCCTGTCCCGCCGCCTCGTCGCGCTTGGCCGCCCGCCACGCCACCTCCATGGCGGCGAGGTCGGAGCGGCCGAGGGCGCCCCCGGACGCCGCGAGATGGCGCGCCATGGCGGCGAAGCGGCGCTCGAACTTGGCGGTGCCGTCGCGCAGGGCCGTCTCCGGGTCGATCCCGGCGTGCCGCGCGAGGTTCGCCACCGAGAACAGGAGGTCGCCGATCTCCTCGGACAGGGCCTCCGGGTCGCCCGCCGCCAGGGCCTCGGCGACCTCGTCGGTCTCCTCGCGGACCTTGTCGACGACCTGGGCGGCGTCGTCCCAGTCGAAGCCGTAGGCGGCCGCCCGCCGGGAGATCTTCTCCGCCCGGGCGAGGGCCGGCAGCGCCCCCGGGGCGGCCCCGGGGGGGGGCGGGGG
>NZ_JBKFBI010000132.1:0-17799 GCF_053346095.1 Methylobacterium sp. A52T
GCGGGGGCGACAGCGCCCCGGGCCCGCCACGGGGGCGCCCGGACCCCCCGGCGCCGCCGGCGGCTGGCCCGGTCCCGAGCGCCACAGCGCGGTGCCGGCGGCGATGGCCGGGAGGATCACCGCCAGGGCCAGGGCCGGCGCCCGGGCATAGGCCAGCCGCGCCTCGGCGCGCCCGACATTGGCCCGCATCGCGGCGACGCGGGCGGCGATCCGGCGGCGCTCGATGGCCGCCGCGCCGTGGTTGCGCACGGCGGGCAGCCGCCGGACGAGGTCGTTCAGGCTCTCCTCGGCGCGCGCGCTCGAGCGCAGGCGCAGATCGTGCCGGTCGCGCGCGCGCTCGAGGACCAGCCCGTAGGCGAGGCCGATCGCCGCGAGGCCGATCACCGCCGCGGGGACCAGCCGGGGCGCGGCGAGCGCCGCGAAGCCGAGGGCCAGGATCAGGGCCGCGAGGGTCATCGCCGGCAGGACGATGCCGGCGGCCAGCAGGCGGTCGGCCCGGGCCAGCACCTCGCCGACGATCCGGGTGAGGCCGCGCGCCTCGTCCCGCGCGCCCGCGGGCGCGTCGAGGATCGCCTGCAGCACGCCCTCGCGGACGGCGTCCCCGGCCTTGTTCTGCGCCTTGAAGCACAGGCGCGCCACGAACCAGCCGACCCCCGCCAGCGCCAGCGCGCAGACCGCGATGCACAGGAAGGCCGTGAGTTCGAGTTCGGCGGGGCGCATCGGGATGCCGGGGACGAGCACCAGTTCCCGGCCCGGGAGTTCCGCCGCCACGCGCAGGAACGGGAGGACCGGCGCCTCGTCGCGCGGCAGGACCGCGATCAGGTCGCGCAGGCACAGGAGCGCGAGCGCGCAGAGCGGCGCGCCGACCCCGACCGCAAGGGCCGCCGCGACAATGTGCTGAGGCCGCGCGGCGCGCCACGTCAGGAGGAGAGGATCGGATTCCATGCGTCTCCGGACAGCATCGGGCGGGTCCGCCGCGGTCCGCCGTCGTCCGGGGCATAGGCCTTCGGGGCCGCGGCGGAAAGGGCGGCCGGCGCGGCCCGGCCCCGTGCGACATGTCGGCCGGACTGATCCAAGTTCTAGCCCTGGTCTGGAAGCGCTCTAGGTTCGATTCCGTGCACGCGGCGCGATCCGGAGCGTGCCGCGAGGTCCGGTCGCCGCGTCCGTCCGGGCCGCATCGCGTGGGCGTGCCGACGCAGCCGATCTCGGGCGGGACCAGAGGATGGGGTGACGCGTGCGGCGAGGGGCTGAGCAGACCGAAGGGCACGGCACGGCCGGCTCGACGTCCGGGACGGCCTGATGGCGCAGCTGTTCACCCCCGGCGCCGACGCGCTCTACCGCCTCGCGCTGATGACCGGCGTGGCCTGCCTGGTGGGCGTCCCGGTCCTGGCGGCCGGGATCGTGCGCTCGAACTACGTCACGGGCGTCGGGATCGCGCCGGCCCAGCCGCTGCCGTTCAGCCACAAGCACCATTCCGGCGAGCTCGGCATCCAGTGCCGCTACTGCCACACCACGGTCGACCGGGAGGCCACCGCCGGCATCCCGCCGACGCACACCTGCATGACCTGCCACTCGCAGATCTGGACCGGCTCCGAGATGCTCAAGCCGGTGCGCGACAGCTACGCGCAGGACAAGCCGCTGGAATGGAAGCGGCTGAACAAGCTGCCGCAATACGTCTACTACAACCACTCCGTCCACGTGACGAAGGGGATCGGCTGCTCGACCTGCCACGGCGACGTGACGTCGATGCAGATGACCTACCGGGCCAACGCCTTCGAGATGCAGTTCTGCCTCGATTGCCACCGGGCCCCGGAGAAGTACGTCCGCACGCCGGATCAGGTCTGGAACATGACCTGGAAGCCGCCGGCCGATCAGGCGACGCTGGGCCCGAAGCTCGTGGCCCAGTACCACATCCGCGGCGGGGAGCGGCTGACCGAATGCGGGATCTGCCACCGATGACCGGCGCCCCCGACATCGCGGCCCTGCGCGCGAAACTCGCCGGCAGCGACGGGCCGCGCTTCTGGCGCAGCCTCGACGCCGTGGCCGACAGCCCCGAGTTCCGCGCCTACCTAGCGGCCGAGTTCCCGTCGGCGTCCCGGCTCGCCGCCGCCCCGGAGCGGCGCGGCTTCCTGAAGCTCATGGCCGCCTCCTTCGCGCTGGGCGGCCTCACCGCCTGCGGCGGGGGCAGCGGCCGCGACTACGAGGTGCCCTACGTCAACCAGCCTGAGCGGATCGTGCCGGGCACGGACCTGTCCTACGCCTCCTCGGCGGTGTTCGACGGCTTCGGCAACGGCATCCTGGTCACCACCCGCAACGGCCGGCCCCTGAAGATCGAGGGCAACCCCGAGCATCCCTGGAGCCGCGGCGGCACCGACGTGCTGGCCCAGGCCTCGGTCCTCGGGCTCTACGACCCGTTCCGCTCCCAGGCGGTGCAGCATCTCGGCCGGCCGAGCTCCTGGCCGGCGTTCCGGGCGGATCTCCAGGCGCGGATGCCGGGCTGGCGCGAGAGCCGGGGCGAGGGTCTGGCCCTGCTCACCGGCCCGGTGACGTCGCCCGGCGTGGCGGCCCAGATCGCGCGGCTGCGGGCCGCCTACCCGGCTCTGCGCTGGTACACCGGCGCCGGCGCTGATCGCGGCGGGATCTACGAGGGCGCCCGCCAGGCCTACGGCCGGCCGATGGAGACGATCCCGGATTTCGGCCGCGCCCGCACCATCGTGGCGCTGGACGGCGATTTCCTGGACCTCGGGCCCGGCCAGGTCGGCCTGTCGCGGCGCTGGAGCGAGGCGCGGCGCGCGGCCTACGCGGAGGGGCGCCTCCTCACCCTCCACGCGGCGGCGCCGACGCCGACGCTGACCAGCGCCAAGGCGGATCGCGGCCTCGCGGTCCCGGCCGGCCGGCTGGAGGACCTCGCCCGGGACCTCCTCGCCCTGGCCGCGGGCGGCGCGGCGCCGGCGGGCGACGACCCCGTCGCGCGCTGGACGCGGGGCGCCGGCACGGCGCTCGCCGAGGCCCGGGGAAGCGGCATCGTCACCGCCGGCCTGACCGCGAGCCCGGAGCTGCACGCGCTGGTCCACCGCCTCAACGGCGCCCTCGGCAACACCGGGGCGACGCTGGTCCACACGGCGCCCGCGGAGGAGACCGGCGCCGGGACCCTGGCGGAGCTCGCGGAGGCGATGGATCGGGGCGCCGTCCAGGCGCTGTTCGTGCTCGGCGCGAACCCGGTCTACGAGGCGCCGGGCGCCCTCGACTTCGCCGCCCGGCTGGCGCGCGTCCCGCTCAAGATCCACGCCGGGCTCTACTACGACGAGACCGGCGCGCACGCCGACTGGCACCTGCCCGCCGCCCACCCGCTGGAATCCTGGGGCGACATCCGGTCCCTCGACGGGACGGTGGGGCTGATCCAGCCGACCGTCGCGCCCCTCTACAACGGTCGGACGCCCTCGGAGATGCTGGCCTTCCTGGCCGGCGGCGAGGGCGGGGAGAGCGGCCAGGACGCCCTCGACCTCCTCAAGGCGGGGGCGCGGAGCGCCGGCGAGGACGACGCGGCCTTCGAGGCCCGCTTCACCGAGGCCCTGCGGCTCGGCTTCTGGGCAGGCAGCGCGCGCCCGGCCGAGACCGTCGCGCTGACGCAGGCGGCGGCCCCCGCGGCCGCTCCGTCCCCCACGTCCGCCGGCGAGGTCGAGGTGCTGTTCCGGCCCGATCCGACGATCTGGGACGGCACCCACGCCGACCTCGCGTGGCTGCAGGAACTTCCGAAGCCGCTGACCAAGGTGGTCTGGGAGAACGTGGTCGCGGTGAGCCCGCGCCTCGCCGAGCGCGCGGGGATCGCGACCGGCGACATCCTGCGGGTCGAGGCCGGCGGCCGCGCGGTCGAGGGGCCGGCCTGGATCCTGCCCGGTCAGGCCGACGACACCGTCACCCTCACCCTGGGCTACGGCCGCGACGTGCCGGACCACCTCGCCCGCGGCCTCGGCTACGATTCCGCGCCCCTGCGCCCGGCCGGTTCGACCTGGCGCCTCGCCGGCGCCCGGCTGACGAAGACCGGCCGCGTGCGCAAGCCGGTGACCACCCAGCATCTCGGCACGATGGAGGGGCAGGACCTCGTGCGCGTCCAGGCGCTCGGCGCCGCGCCCGCGGGCGACCCGAAGGGTGCGCCGACCCCCGCCTCGTTCTACCCGCCCCCGGAGAGCCAGGACCGCTGGGTCGCCGCGCAGTGGGGCATGGCCATCGACCTCGACGCCTGCATCGGCTGCAACGCCTGCGTCACCGCCTGCCAGGCGGAGAACAACATCCCCGTGGTCGGGCGCGAGGAGGTCGCGCTCGGCCGCTGGATGGGCTGGCTGCGGGTCGACCGCTACTACGCGGGTGGCCTCGACGCCCCGACCACGCATTTCCAGCCGGTGCCCTGCATGCATTGCGAGCAGGCGCCCTGCGAGCTCGGCTGCCCCGTCGAGGCGACGCTCCACGACAGCGAGGGCCTGAACCTGCAGGTCTACAACCGCTGCGTCGGCACCCGGACCTGCCAGAGCTACTGCCCCTACAAGGTCCGGCGCTTCAACTACCGCGACTATACTGGCGGCACGACCCCGGTGGAGCAGCAGCAGCGCAACCCCGAGGTCACGGTCCGGTCCCGCGGCGTGATGGAGAAGTGCACCTACTGCATCCAGCGGATCACGGCGGCCCGGATCACTTCGGCCAAGGACGCCCACGCGCCGATCCCCGACGGGAGCGTCGAGACTGCCTGCCAGGGTGCCTGCCCGACCAGGGCGATCACCTTCGGCAACGTCGCCGACCCGGAAAGCCAGGTCTCGGCCGCCCGACGGGACACCCGGGAATACGCGCTCCTGGGCCACCTGAACACGCGGCCGCGCACCACCTACCTCGCCGGGCTCGCCCCGGCCGCGGATCCGAACGGACGGGAGGGCTGAGCATGTCCGGCGCCCTGATCCGGCCCGACGCGACCCTCGAGGACATCGGCGGCGCGGTCGCGGAGATCCCGCTGACGCATCCCGGTAATCGCCGCTGGTGGATCGCCTTCGCGGGCGCGGCCTCCCTCCTCGGCCTGTTCGCCCTCACCCTCGGCTACTTGCTCTACGCCGGCCCCGGGATCTGGGCGAACAACAACGCCGTCGTCTGGGCGCTGGACATCGCGAGCTACGACTGGTGGATCGGCGTCGCCTCCGGCAGCCTGCTGGTCTCGGCGATCCTGCTCCTCCTCGGCGCGGAGTGGCGCGGGGCGGTGAACCGCGTCGCCGAGACCTTGGCGCTGCTCGCCACCGCGGCCGCCGGGCTCTACCCGATCATCCATCTCGGGCGGCCGTGGTTCTTCTTCTGGAACCTGCCCTACCCCAACACCTACGATCTCTGGCCGCAGTTCCGCTCGCCGCTCCTGTGGGACGCGATCGACATCGTGTCGTTCTTGGTGATCTGCGTCAGCCTCTGGTTCATCGGCCTGCTGCCGGACCTCGCGACGCTGCGCGACCGGGCCCACGTCGAGGCGCTCCGCCAGTTCGACGCGAAGGCGCCGACCCGCAAGCTCGCCCTCCTGCGCGCCCAGGTCTACGGCATCCTCGCCTCGGGCTGGCGCGGCTCGGCGGCCCACTGGCAGATCTGGGTCCAGGCCTACCGGACGGTGGCGCTCCTCGGCGTGCTGCTGGTGGTCTCGGTCCAGACCGGGGCCTCGGTCATGCTGGCGGGCTCGCTGATGCCCGGTTGGCACAGCACGCTGCTGCCGGTGAGCTTCCTGGTCAACGCGGTCTATTCGGGCGTCGGCGTCACGGCGGTGACCGTGATGCTGATCCGCCTCGTCTACGGCCTCGACGCCCTGGTGACGGACCGCCATCTCGACGTCCTCGGGCGGCTGCTGCTCTGCCTCGGCTGCGCCAGCGCCTACTGCTACGCGGCCGAGTACTTCGACACCTTCCTCAACGGCGACGCCGAGGGGCGCGGCGTCCTGGTCCGGCGCATGACCGGCGACCATGCCCTGGTGTCCTGGACGGCCGTCCTGTGCCTCGTCCTTCCCGCGCAGATCCTGTGGTCGGCCCGGGCGCGCACGGCGCCGCCGGCGATCGCGGCGGTGGGGCTCCTCGTGGCGATCGGCGCCTACGCCGACCACGTCATGGTCCTGGTCGTCACCCTGACGCAGGACTTCCTGCCCTCCTCGAGGCTGCCCTACACGACCGATATCTGGGGCATCGCCACCTTCGCGGGCTCGATCGGGCTGTTCCTGACCCTGCTGCTCCTGTTCCTGCGCTACCTGCCGGCCGTCTCGATCGTCGAGAGCCGCCGCCTCGCCCTGACGGCGTCGCCGGCCGCGCAGGAGGCCGCCCGCGCGGCCGTGTCCGGGGCCACGGGTCGCCCCGAGGACAACCCGGTCATCGCGCCCCTGTGGGGCGTGTCGGCGACCTTCGCGAGCCAGGGCGACCTCGCCGCCGCCCTCCAGGCAGTGTCCGGGATCGGCCCGGACCACGTCCATCTCGACGGGCACGGCCCGGTGCCGATGCCCCGCACCCTGCGGCCCCTGGGCCTGGAGGGGCGCTCGATCCTGCCCTACGCCCTGGCCGGCGCCCTGCTCGGCGGCTTCGGCTTCTTCGCGATGTGCATCTACGCCACGGCCTACGACTACGTGTTCCTGATCGGCGGCCGCCCGCGCCTGTCCTGGCCGTCCTTCGTGGTCCCGAGCGTCTCCTTCGCGATGATGGCGGGCTGCGTGGCGATCCACCTCGCGCTCCTCGTGCTCAACCGCATGCCGCGCCTCAACCACCCGGCCTTCAACATCCCGGGCTTCCTGCGGGCCTCGGAAGACCGGTTCTTCCTCTCCGCCGAGGCGCGGGGCGACCGCTTCGACGCGGCGCGGATCGAGCGGCGGCTCGCCTCCCTGCCGGCCGAGGCCGGGCGCCCCCTCGAGATCCGGCGGATCCCGCGATGAGGCGCGCCGCCCGCCGCGCCGGACAGCGCGCCCTCCTCGCCTGCCTGGCCCTCGCGCCGCTCGCCGCCTGCGGCGAGGCCGACATGGCCGATCAGGCCCGGGCCAAGACCTGGGACAAGAATCCGTTCTTCCCCCGCGAGATCACGATGCGCCAGCCGGTGACCGGCACCGTGCCGCGGAGCGATCCGGCCCGCGCGGCGCCGCAGCCGCAGGCGATCAGCCGGGCGCTGCTCGACCAGGGCCGCGAGCGCTACGGGGTGTTCTGCACCCCCTGCCACGGGCAGGACGGCCGCGGCGCCGGGATGATCGTGGCCCGGGGCTTCCCGCCTGCCGGCGACCTCACCGCCGGGCCGGTGCGCGCGGCCTCCGCGTCCGACCTCTACGACGCCATCTCGAACGGCCGGAAGGCGATGTTCGGCATGGCCCAGATGATCCCCTCGGCCGACCGCTGGGCGATCGTCGCCTATGTCCGCGCCCTCCAGTTGAGCCAGGACGCCCCGGTGGCGAGCCTGCCCGAGGCGGATCGCGCGCGGCTGGAGGCGACGCGGTGAGGCGCTCCGCCCTTCTCGGCCTCGCCGGCCTCGTCCTCCTGGCCGTCTGCCTGATCGCGGGCGGCTGGCGCGGGGCCGCGGCCTCGTATCTCGCGGCGTGGCTGGTCCTCCTCGCCCTGCCGGTCGGCGCCTTGCCGGTGGTCATCGTGGCCGAGCGCTTCGGCAAGCGGGTCCGCGAGCGCGGCGGCATCGAGATGCTGGCGGGCCTGCGCAGACTGACGGCTCTGATGCCGGTCGCGGCCGCGCTGGCGCTGCCGCTGCTGGCCGCCGCGCCCCTGCTCTATCCCTGGGTGAGCGCCCCGGCGCGCACGCCGCTGGCCGCGCTGTGGTTCACGGTGCCGTTCTTCGCGGTCCGGGTGATCGCCTACCTCGCGGCCTGGACCTGGCTGGCGCTGCGGTTCGCCAGACCGTTCGACGCGCCCGGCGAGGGGCGGACCGTGCCGGCGGTGGGGCTGCACGCGGTCATCGGCACGCTCTTCGTCACCGACGTCGTCGCCTCCCTGGATCCGCGGCTCGACTCCACCCTCCTGGGTCTCCTGGTGATGACGGCGTGGAGCGGCCTCGCCTTCGCGGCGGCGATCCTGCTGGCCTGGGAGGAGCCGGAGCCCGTGGGTCGCGGCCGCACGGCCCCCGGCCGGGGCCGGCTCGTCCCGCTCGTCGTGCTCCTCGGCCTCTGGGCCTATATGCACTTCGTGCAGTTCCTGATCGTCTGGTCGGCCAACCTGCCGCCCGAGGTGGCGTGGTACCTCGCCCGCGGCGGCTGGGTCGGGCGGGCGCTGGCGATCGTGGCCGGCGCGGTCGTGGTCCTGGCCGGGCTCGCGACCCTGCGGCCGGGCCGCCCGACCACCCGGATCCTGGCCGGCGCGGCGCTCGCCGTCCACGCCCTGGAGATGTTCTGGCTGATCACCCCGGCGGTGCGCAACCGCTTCGTCCTCCGGCCGAGCGACGTGCTGGCCGCCGGCGCCGTAGCCTGCCTCGCGGCCGCGCTGCGCCCGCTGATGCGTCCGCGCGCCGACCGCGCGGCCTCCGCGGCCCGCCGCGCCGGGAGGCCGGCATGAGCGCGGACGGACCCACCGGCCTGATCCCGGCGATCCTCGCGGGGCTGACCCTGCGCGGCAGCGGCCTCCTGAACGGGCGGCCGCCGCGCCCGGCGGCCAACACCCAGCGCCGTCCCGACGATCCCGGCCACGAGACGCGCGACGTCAACGTCCGCAACACCGTGCTGGTGATGGCGGGCCTCGCGCTCGCGGCGCTGGCGGTCGTCGGCACGATGGTCTGGATGATGGGCACCTTCGCGGCGAGCCAGCGCCGGGCGCTGCCCGCCCTGACGCCGCAGCAGACGACGCGGCTGGCGCCGCCGCCGCCGAACCTGCAGGCCGACCCCTACGCCGACCTCGACCGCGAGCGGGCCGAGACGGCGGCGCGCCTCTCCGGCTACGGCTACCGGGACGAGGCCCGCACCCGCGCCCGCATCCCGATCGGGCGCGCCATGGACCTGACCGTCGGCCGCTCCCTCGAACCGGCGGAGCCTGCTGCGCGATGACGCCGAGCCACGATTCCCTCCAGCTCTGGCCCGCCGCCGTCTCCGCCACGGCGATCGAGACCGATTGGCTGATCCTGGCCTTCACGGTGCTGACGCTGCTGCTGACCGTGCCGGTCTTCGTGGCGATCACCTACTTCGCCCTGCGCTACCGCGAGGGCTCCGAGGCGGACCGGAGCCCCTCGGGCATCCGGTCGAACCTCATCGAGATCAGCTGGATGCTGATCCCGTTCCTGCTGACGCTGATCTTCTTCGTCTGGGGCGCCCGACTGTTCGTCGAGTCGAAGAACCCGCCCCCCGACGCCATGGTGGTCGAGGTGATCGGCCGGCAGTGGATGTGGAAGTTCCAGCACCCGACGGGCCAGTCCGAGATCAACAACCTGCACTTGCCGATCGGCCAGCCGATCCGGCTGCACATCATCAGCCAGGACGTGATCCACGCCCTCTACCTGCCGGCCGTGCGGATGCAGGTGGCGGCCCTGCCTGACCGCTACACCGACCTGTGGTTCAAGGCCGAGAAGACCGGCACCTACCATCTCTACTGCTCGGAATATTGCGGCACCGACCATTCCGTGATGGGCGGCGAGGTCACATTCATGAATCCCGGCGACTACCAGGACTGGCTGACCCATGCCGGCGCGCAGCAGGGCAAGGTCGCGGCGGGCCGGGCGCTCTACGAGGCCTACGGCTGCGCCGGCTGCCACGAGCCCGGTTCGTCCGTGAAGGCGCCGAGCCTCGCGGGCCTCTACGGTAGCCAAGTCAAGCTCGCTGACGGGCGCACCGTCACCGCCGACGACGGGTGGCTGCGCGAGAAGATCCTGAACCCGAACGGCGACCGGCTCGCCGGCGGGGGCAAGCAGGTGATGCCGAGCTTCGCCGGCCGGATCCCGGCGGACGAGCTCGGCACGCTGATCGATTTCCTGAAATCCTATTCGGGCCCGGCCTCTGGCAAGGCCGCGGACGCGACGCCGCCGGGAGCGACACGATGAGCGCATCGGGCAGCGTCGGCGGCACCGCCCGCCGGGAACCCCACGCCCCCGAATCCACGATCGGGCGCAAATCCGACTACTTGCACGCGGAATCGACCCTGCGCTCGTGGTTCCTCACCACCGATCACAAGCGCATCGCGATCCTCTACCTCGCCTCGATCACCGGCTTCTTCGTGATCGGGGCCCTGGCGGCCGGCGTGGTGCGCCTCGCGCTGATCGTGCCGAACGGCGCGATCATGACCAACGACACCTACAACAAGGCCTTCACCATCCACGGGGTGGTGATGGTCTGGTTCTTCCTGATCCCGTCGATCCCCGCGACCTTCGGCAACTTCCTGATCCCGCTGATGATCGGGGCCAAGGACCTCGCCTTCCCGAAGCTCAACCTGACGAGCTGGTACGTGTTCATGGCCGGCGCCCTGTTCACCCTGGTCTCGGTGGTGCTGGGCGGCGTCGACACCGGCTGGACCTTCTACGCGCCGCTCTCGACGGCCTTCTCGAACACCTGGGTGCTGCCGGCGCTCATCGGCGTCACCATCGTCGGCTTCTCGTCGATCCTGACCGGGCTCAATTTCGTGGTCACGATCCACACCATGCGGGCGCCCGGCATGACGTGGTTCAAGCTGCCGATCTTCGTCTGGGCGCACTACGCCACGAGCCTGATCTTCCTGCTGGCGACGCCCGTGATCACCACGGCGCTGATCCTGCTGATCGCCGAGCGCGCCTTCCACATCGGCGTGTTCGACCCCGCCTACGGCGGCGACCCGGTGCTGTTCCAGCACCTGTTCTGGTTCTACTCGCACCCGGCCGTGTACATCATGGTCCTGCCCGGCATGGGGGTGATCTCCGAGATCGTCCCGGCCTTCGCGCAGAAGAAGCTGTTCGGCTACCGCTTCGTCGCCTACGCGTCGATCGGGCTCGCCTCGGTGACCTTCTTCGTGTGGGGCCACCACATGTTCGTCAACGGCCAGAGCGACTTGGCCTCCCTGGTGTTCTCCGCCCTGTCCTTCGCGGTGGCGGTGCCCTCGGCCGTGAAGGTCTACAACTGGACGGCCACGATCCATAAGGGCGCGCTCCGCCTCGACACGCCGATGCTCTACGCGATGGGCTATATCGGCCTGTTCGTGCTCGGCGGGCTCACCGGCCTCTACCTCGCGACGCTCGCCATCAACCAGCACATCCACGCGACCTACTTCGTGGTCGCGCACTTCCACTACATCATGGTCGGCGGCACGGTGCTGGCCTTCCTCGGCGGCCTGCACTTCTGGTGGCCGAAATTCACCGGCCGGATGTACAGCGAGCCCTGGGGGCGGGTCTCGGCGCTGCTGATCTTCCTCGGCTTCAACGTGACCTTCTTCCCGCAGTTCATCCTCGGCTATCTGGGGATGCCGCGCCGCTACGCGACCTATCCGGCCGAGTTCCAGCTCCTGAACGTCCTGTCCTCGGCCGGCGCCACGATCCTGGCGGCGGGCTACCTCTTCCCGATGCTCTACCTCGTCTACTCCCTGTGGTTCGGCCGCAAGGCGCCGGCGAACCCGTGGAACGCGAAGGGGCTCGAGTGGGAGACGTCGTCCCCGCCGCCGACGCACAATTTCCTGTCCCCGCCGGAGGTGCCGCGCATCCCCTACGACTACCCGATCCAGGCCCAGGAAGCCCGGGACCAGCACGGATGAGCGAGCCCCTCGCCGACGGCGTCGGGGTCGCCCGCGCCCACCATTTCGAGACCGTCGCGCAGCAGCGCGAGGCGGCGACGCTCGGCATCTGGGCGTGGCTGATCACCGAGCTGCTGCTGTTCGCGGCCCTGTTCCTGGTGGCCTTGATCACCCGGATCCAACACCCCGAGGCGACGGTCGCGGCGGCCAAGCACCTGAAATTCTGGATCGGGGCCACCAACACCGTTGTGCTGATCTGCTCCAGCCTGACCATGTCGATGGCGATCGAGTTCTCGCGCATGGGCTGGCAGCGCGCCATGGTCCGGGCGATGCTGGCGACCGCGGCTTTGGGCGGCCTGTTCCTCGTGCTCAAGGGCTACGAGTACTACGCCGACTGGGCCGAGCACATGATGCCGTTCCTCAGCGACCGGCCCTTCGCCCTCGCCGAGACGCCGGCGGCGCGGCTGTTCGTGAACCTCTACTACGTCGCGACGCTGCTCCACGCGCTGCACCTGTTCACCGGCATCGCGCTCCTGCTCGGCATGACCTGGATGGCCGCGAGGGCCGGGTTCCTCGCCCGGCACCAGAACTGGATCGAGGTCTACGGCCTGTACTGGCACTTCATCGATCTGGTCTGGATCCTCGCCTTCCCGATCCTCTACGTGGTGAACCGGTAGGATGCGGAACCCCCTCGCGACCCTGAGCGCCGACGACCGCGCCCTGCTCCGGAAGCGCCTGCGCACGCCCGTCCTCACCTTCCTGGCGCTGCTCGCCCTGCTCGCCGTCAACGTGACGCTGGGCGCCACCCTCCCCTTCGCGCAGGTCTGGATCGTCGAGCTCGCGGTCGTCGCCGTGATGGTGGCGCTGATCCTCCTCGTCTCCATGGAGGTGATCCACGAGCCGCCGCTGATCCGGCTGTTCTCGGGGCTCGGCTTCTTCTGGGTCGCCATCATGGTCGGCATGACGCTGACCGACTATCTCGCCCGCTGACCCGCGCGAAAGCCGTTGTCGGGACGGCCGAACGCTCCTAAACGGGGCCGCTTCCCCGCATGGCCCGGCTGAAAGACGATGTGCGAACTGCTCGGCATGAGCGCCAACGTGCCGACCGACATCCGCTTCTCCTTCGCGGGCCTCGCCCGGCGCGGCGGCGAGACCGGGCCGCACGCCGACGGCTGGGGTATCAGCTTCTACGACGGCCGCACCTGCCGCAGCTTCCACGAGCCGGAGCCCAGCGCCCGCTCGCAGCTCGCCCGGCTCCTGCGCGACATGCCGATCAAGAGCCGGATCGTCGTCGCCCATGTCCGCAAGGCCAACCGCGGCCGGGTCAGCCTGGAGAACACCCATCCGTTCTCCCGGGAATTGTGGGGGCGCCGCTGGACCTTCGCGCATAACGGTCAGCTCAAGGGCGTGAAGCGGCTGCCGCTCGGCGGCTTCATGCCGATCGGCTCCACCGACAGCGAGCACGCCTTCTGCTGGATGCTCGGCCGCCTCCAGGCCCGGTTCCGCGCCCTGCCCCGCCCCGAGACCCTCGACCGGGCGGTGGCCGACCTCGCGGGCGAGCTGCACGCGCTCGGCGTGTTCAACATGCTGCTGACCGACAGCCGCACCCTCTACGCCCATTGCGGCAAGCGCCTCTGCTACCTCACCCGCTGCGCCCCCTTCGGGAAGGCCACCCTGATCGACGAGGACTGGCAGGTGGATTTCGCCCAGGAGACCACCGAGCACGACGTGGTGACGGTCATCGCCACGCAGGCCCTGACCCGGGACGAGTGCTGGACCGATCTCGCCCGCGGCGACGTCCTGACCCTGCGCGACGGGGCGATCCGGCTGTTGAGACCGGCCAACTTAGCTTAAGTGTGTTTTGCCCGAGGGTGCATGGCCGCGGCCGATGCGCTAGAATCCCGGTAACAGGAGCGCATCGGCCGGACCTCGACACCGGTTCGGTGCCGGCAAGCGCTCCGCCTCGACCCGCTCGGGACCACGGGTCGAGCCACGAAGAGTTGACGAGCGCGATACGCATGACCCGCGACGACACCGACACCGTCCTGTCCCAGGAGGACGGGACTCGGGATGGCCGCCCGAATCTGGCGCCCGGCATCCGCACGCATCTCGGGGAGCACCTGCGCACGGTCTACGAACGGATCGGCGAGGAGACGCTGCCGTCCCGCTTCGCCGAGCTGATCGAGAAGCTCGAGGCGGCTTTGCGCGCCCGGGGCGAGGCGATCGAGCCGGAATTCCGCAACGGCCTGCTCGCGGCCGTTCCGTCGCTGCGCGCCTTCGCGCTGTCGCTGACCTCGAACCCGGCCCGCTCGGACGACCTCGTCCAGGACACCCTGCTGAAGGGTTGGCAGCACCGTGCCCGGTTCCAGCCGGGGACGAACCTGAACGCGTGGCTGTTCACGATCCTGCGCAACATCTTCTACTCGGACCACCGCAAGCGGGTGCGCGAGGTCGAGGACCAGGACGGATCCTACGCGGCGCGCCTCGCCACCGCCCCGCACCAGGGCGACCGGCTCGACGTCGAGGACCTGCAATCGGCGCTCGCCAAGCTGCCGCCGGACCAGCGCGAGGCGCTGGTGCTGGTCGGCGCCGAGGGCGTCTCCTACGAGGAGGCCGCGACGATCATGGGCTGCAAGGTCGGCACCGTGAAGAGCCGCGTCAGCCGCGCCCGCGGCCGCCTCGCGGAGCTCCTGGGCTACGACGAGGAGGATCTCGGCTCCGACCGGTTCATCCAGTCGGCGATGCCCAAGGACGCGTAGGCGGCTGAGCCACCACGGTCCGGCGGTCCACAAAAAAAGATGCATCCGATTCCGGGGATCGGGCGTTACCGGCCCGAGCTTCGCTGCGCCAGCGCGGCGAAACACCACGGAACGGAGACGCACCGCATGACCTTCAAGACCCTCATCGCCGCCTCGGCCCTCGCCCTCTCGCTGCCGCTGGCCGCTCAGGCCCAGGGCACCATCCCGGGCGCCGAGCGCGGCGCGGCCGCGGGTGCCGACGCGGCAGGCCCGATCGGCGGCATCGTCGGCGGTGCGGTCGGCGCGGCCACCGGCACGGTGGGCGGCATCCTCGGCGTCGACATGGCCCCGCGCTTCCGCAGCTACGTCCGCGAGCGCAACGTCCGCTCGTACGACTACGACGGCCGCGTCGCCGTCGGCACGACCCTGCCGAACTCGGGCGTGACCTACTACGACGTGCCGAGCGAGTACCGCGTGCAGCCGGGCTACCGCTACACCGTGGTGAACGACCGCCCGGTGCTGGTCGACCGCGGTCACCGCATCGTCGAGGTCATCGACTAAGACCCTGGGCCGGTCTCGTGCCGGCCCGAATGCCCCCGGAGCTTGGCTCCGGGGGCGTTCCCGCAGACGCGGCCGCCGGCGCAACGCTTCATCCGTCCGGCCGTTGACGACGGTTCGACCCGTGAGGCGACCATGAGCGACACTCCCACCGATCCGAAATCCACCCTGCCGGAACCGGTGCGCGACCATCTCGGCCAGCAGCTGCGCAGCGTCCTGCCGGTCAGGAGCGACAAGCCGCGCTTCCTGGGCGACGATCCGGTGCCGGACGCGTTCGAGCCGCAGATCCGCAGGCTCGAGACCCGCCTGAAGACCCACGAGGAGGGCACCGGCGCCGTCGGGCAGGCCCTCGACCAGATCCTCGACGCCTTCGGGGTGAAGCCGCGGGACGACGACACGCGCGCGGGCTGAGCCGTCAGACGCGCGGCTTCGCCGCGAGAAGGTCGCGGATCTCGGAGAGCAGCTTCACGTCGGCCGGCACCTCGTCGGGCTTCTTGACCTCGGCGTGCTGGAGACGGTTCATCGCCCGGATCACCAGGAACAGCACGAAGGCGACGATGGCGAAGTTGAGCGTCAGCGTCAGGAACTGGCCGTAGCCGAGGACGGCGCCCTGCTTCTTCGCGTCCACGTAGGGCAGGCCGGCCTGCACCTTGGACGAGAGCGGGATGTAGTAGTTCGAGAAATCGAGCCCGCCCGTGATCGCGCCGATCACCGGCATGAAGATGTCCTGCACGGCCGAATTGACGATGGCCCCGAAGGCCGCGCCGATGATCACGCCGACCGCGAGATCGACGACGTTCCCGCGCAGCGCGAACTTCTTGAATTCCTCGAGCATCTCCGGAACCCCCTCCACGAACACTGCCAAGGTAGGGGAGAATTCCGCGGCGGCCAGCGCCCGGTCCGGCTAGACGGCCGGCGGACGCGCCTCCGCGGCGCTCTCGGGCTGCGCGTCCGTCCCGGCGGCGGGCCGCTCCCCGGCCGGGAGCGCCGGCTCCGCCTTGAGCCGCCGGCGATACTGGGCGGCGACGACCGGGATGGTCAGCAGGTAGCCGCCGCTCACCGCCACCAGGGCCTCGAACGGGTAACTGATCAGGATGCCGAAGGCCGCGACGCCGAACAGGAAGATCGGCAGGACGAGGCTGCGCGGCACCCGCTTGCCCATGGTCTTGCCCGAGTAGGTCGGGACCGTGGAGACCACCAAGAGGGCGATGCACAGCACGTAGATCAGGACCGCCGGCGCGGCCCAGGTCTCGATGCCGAAGCCCAGGAAGTGCAGGTAGAGCGGCAGCATTGCGGTGAGCGCCCCCGCGGGGGCCGGCATGCCGACGAAGAAGTCCTTCTTCCATTCCGGCCGGTTCGGGTCGTCCAGCATCGCGTTGAAGCGGGCGAGGCGGAGCGCCATGGCGATGGCGAAGATCAGCGCCACGATCCAGCCCACCGACTTCAGGTGGAACAGCACGAAGCCGTAGAGGATCAGGGCCGGGGCGCAGCCGAAATTCACGAAGTCGGCGAGCGAGTCGAGCTCCGCGCCGAAGCGCGACGTGCCCTTGAGCAGCCGCGCCACCCGCCCGTCGATGCCGTCGAGCACGCCGGCCACCACCACGGCGATGACGGCGGGCTCGAACTTGCCCTCGAAGGCGAGCCGGATCGCCGTCAGCCCGAGGCAGAGCGCCATCAGGGTGATCATGTTGGGCGCGATCATCCGGAACGGCACCGGCTTGAACCGGCGCGGCCGCGGCTCGTTCGGGTCGGGCGCGAAGGGCGGGAAGAGATCGTCCATGGCCGCCTCAGATCCGCTTGAACAGCCGCTCCGGGCCGCCGCCGAGATCGGCCAGCACCGTCTCGCCGGCCACCGCCTTCTGGCCGAGGCCGACCAGCACGGTCGAGCCGGCCGGAAGGTACACGTCCACCCGCGAGCCGAAGCGGATCAGGCCGAACCGCTCGCCGACGCCGAGCACGTCGCCCGCCGCCACGAAGCCGACGATGCGCCGGGCCACGAGGCCGGCGATCTGCACCACGCCGACCCGCTTCGGCTGGCCGGCATGGGTCGTCTCGATGACAATGCCGTTGCGCTCGTTGTCGTCGCTGGCCTTGTCGAGCTCGGCGTTGAGGAACAGGCCCGGCGTGTAGTGGATCTGGCCGATCCGGCCCGCCACCGGAACCCGGTTCACGTGGCAGTCGAACACGTTCATGAACACGGAGACCCGCAGGGTCGGCACCTGCGGCAGGTCGAGCTCGGGCGGCGGCAGGACGGTGGCGATGAGGTTCACGCGCCCGTCGGCGGGCGAGATCACGAGCCCGTCCGCCACCGGGGTGACGCGCTCCGGATCGCGGAAGAAGTAGCAGACCCAGAGGGTCAGGATCAGGAAGATCCAGCCGAAGAACTGGGAGAAGTAGCCCGCCAGCACCGTCAGCACGATGCCGATCAGGATGAAGGGATAGCCCTCCTTGTGGATCGGCACGAGCGTCCGGCGGATCGTCTCGATCAGGTCGGTCATGGGCTCTTCGGACTCGAGGATGTCGCGGGCGCGGATCGCGGGCGGGCGGACGTGTCGGACGGGCGGATGGCAGTCCGCCGGGCCGCCGTCAACTTTCCAGGGGTCGCGGGTCGCCGCGGGCCGGAGCGCCCGTTCCGGCCGGGGGGGCGCTCCGGCGCCGATTCGGGCGCGAAATGCTGAGGCTTGCGGACACGCGTGATCGTCCCCGCGCGCCGTCAGGCGCCGGGGGCATGGCCCGGGAGGCGAGCACGAGGGACGCGGGACGCCGCGGGAACCCAGGTGTCGGCCAAGTACGCGCGGGATCCGATCCCCGCGGCGCCCCGCGGCACCGGCCGGGCATGGTCC
>NZ_JBKFBI010000133.1:0-17799 GCF_053346095.1 Methylobacterium sp. A52T
CCCCCGCCTGGCGGGCCGAGGGGGCCCCGGCCGCCAAGCCCCGGCGCCGTCGGCGCCCGCGCTTCGAGAGCGCCGCGGACGAGGGCGGCGCGACCACGCCGGCGGCGGACGTGCCGACCGAGTGATCCGACATCGCGGATGACATGGAAGCGAGGCCGTTCCGGGAAACCGGGGCGGCCTTCTTCTTTCGCGGCTCAGCGCGCGGACCGCCGCGCGGCCTTCCAGTCCGGGTAGGCGTGCATGCGGTGGATCAGACGGCGACGCCGGCCGATCTCCCCGAACGGCGCGATCTCCCAGTCCCAGGCTTCCGGCGCGGGCGGCAGCGCGACCCCGAACAGCAGGTCAGCGCTGTCGACGGTCCGGCCCGCCCGGTCCTCCTCGCGCTGCACCGTGTCGGTGATCAGGCAGACGCGCTCGACGCGCCCGGCGAGCGCGTCAAGCGCCGCCAGGTGGGTCTCGACGAGGTGCGTGCCGAGCCGCGGGGGCGCCTCGCGGCCCCGGGTCTCGTGGGCCCCGATCGGGAGGAGCGGGATCTGCGACAGCAGATTCGCCGAGACGATCAGGTCGGCCTCCGCGCAGAGGTCGGCCCAGGCCCCGGCGAGACCGGCGCTGATCTCCGCGGTCACCAGCGCGACGTTCGGGTATCGGCGGACGGCGAGGCGCGCCGGCCAGGGATGGACGGCGTCCACGAGGCTGACCCGGTCGAACAGGCGGGCGAGGGCGTCGAGCGGCACGTCGTCGAGCAGGCCCGAGCCCAGCACCACCGCGTGCCGGCGCTGCCGGGTCGCTCCGGCCGCCGCCGCGACCACGGACCGGGCCCGCGCGAGGTGCGGCGCCCAGGCCGCCCGGCAGCGGCGCGAGCGGGCGTGGAGCAGGCCGCTCTGGCGGACATAGCCGAGCCGGCGCAGGGGCAGCGGCGCCGGGTTGAGGGCGGACAGGGCCCAGGCGAGGAGCATCGCCGGGCGGCTCAGCCCTCGTCGGCGGACGCCGCCCGGCCCGGCGCGCCCCGGTAGCCGGTCGCCAGGACGTAGAGCTCGCTCGAATCGGCCCGGCTCGCGGCCGGCTTGACGTGCCGCACCGTGGCGAAGTCGCGCTTCAGGTCGGTGAGCAGCGCGCCCTCGGTGCCGCCCTGGAGCACCTTGGCGAGGTAGGCGCCCCCGGGGCCCAGGATCTCGCGGGCGAACTCCGCCGCCGTCTCGGCGAGGCCGATGATCCGCAGGTGGTCGGTCTTCTTGTGGCCGGTGGCGTTGGCGGCCATGTCGGACATGACGAGGTCGGCGGGGCCGCCGAGCATCCCGGTCAGCCGGGCCGGGGCCTCGGGATCGAGGAAGTCCAGGGTGATGAACTCGACCCCAGCCATCGGCTCGATCTCCAGGAGATCGATGCCCACGACGCGGCCCGTCGACCCGACCACCCGCGCGGCCACCTGCGACCAGCCCCCCGGCGCGGCGCCGAGGTCCACGATCTTCTGGCCGGGCCGCAGGAGCTTGTAGCGCTCGTCGATCTCCAAAAGCTTGTAGGCCGCCCGCGACCGGTAGCCCTCGCGCTTGGCGCGGGCCACGTAGGGATCGTTGAGCTGGCGCTCGAGCCAGCGCTTCTGGGACAGGGTCCGTCCGCGGCCGGTCTTCACCCGCTGCTTCAGTTCGCCCCGGACACCGCCGCCGGAACTCGCGCCGCCGCGCCTGTCGCTCATCGCGCCGCCCTCATCGGACCGCCTTCCGGTTCCAGACCCCGTCCTCCCGCATCATGTTCATCAGCAATCCTTCGCGCAGGCCGCGATCGGCGATGCGCAGGCGCTCGGAGGGGAACGCCCTGCGGATCGCCTCGAGGATCGCGCAGCCCGCGAGCACGAGATCGGCGCGGTCGCGGCCGATGCAGGGGTTGTCGGCGCGCTGCTCCAGGCGCGTGTCGAGCAGGTCGTCGATGGCGGTCGAGACCGCGTCGTCGCTCATCCACAACCCGTCTACCCGACGACGCTCGTAGCGGGCGAGGCGCAGGTGCATCGCCGCGATGGTCGTCACGGTGCCGGACGTGCCGAGCAGGTGGAAATGCGGCGCCGTCGCCGCGGGCGCGGCGCGGAGCGCGAAAGCCGAGAGCTTCTCGGCCACCTCCTCGACCATGCCCTCGAACATGCGCCGGGTGACCTCGGCGCCGCCGTGGCGCTCGGCGAGCGTGACCACGCCGACCGGCAGCGAATCCCAGGCCCGGATCCGCAGCGTCGGGTCGGTCGACGGGTTGGCGGCCGCCCCGTCCAGCCACGCGATCTCTGTCGAGCCGCCGCCGATGTCGAAGATGATGACCGATTCGGCCAGCGGGTCCGCGAGCGCCGCGCAGCCGGTGACCGCGAGATACGCCTCCGTCTGCCGGTCGACGATCTCGAGGTCGAGGCCGACGCCGCGGCGGACGCGCTCCACGAAGGCGGCGCCGTTCACCGCGAGGCGGCAGGCCTCCGTGGCGATGATCTTGGCCCGCTGCACCCCGCGGGCCTGCATCTTGGCCCGGCAGATCCGCAGGGCCTCCACGGTCCGCTCGATCGCCGCCTCGCTCAGGCGGTCGGACGTGCCGAGGCCCTCGCCGAGGCGCACGATCCGCGAGAACGCGTCGATCACGCGGAAGCCGCTGAAGGTCGGCTCCGCGACCAGCAGGCGGCAATTGTTGGTGCCGAGGTCGAGCGCCGCGTAGGCGGCGCGGCGACGCTCGCGGCCCGGCACGGGGGCCTGCGTCTGGAGCGGCACCGCGCCGGTCTGGATTCGGGACGGCGCGGCCGCGGCGGTCTCGTCCCTCATCGGCGCGGCCGTCGATCCTTCGGGTCGGCCCTGAGCAGCGCGCTCGGCCTCTGTTGATCTGCGACCCTACAGGCTCGGCGGGGAACTGCAACGCCCCATCGCGGTCGCGCTCAGGCGACGGCCTTCATCGCGCTGGCCCGGCGCGGGATCGGCCGCAGGAGGCTCTTCACCTGCGAGTAGGGCCGGGGCCGGTTGATCACCTCGTCCAGCCGCGACCACAGGGTCTTGGGCGAGAACGGCTTGGCGATGATCTCGTTGACGCCGAGCGCCACCGCCCGGTCGACCACGTTCCGGCGGGGCTGGGCCAGCATCAGGATGATCGGGATCGTGGGGCAGGGGGAGGTGGTCGGGGTCCGCGCGAGCCGGATGAACTCCTCGCCCGACAGGATCGACAGGTCCCAGTCGATGATGCTGATGTCGGGCTTGCTCTCGGCGAGCACGCCCAGCGCCTCGGCCCCGTCCGGCGCCTCCAGCACGCGCTTGATGCCGACGCGCATCAGCATGTCGCGCACGATTCGGCGGATGTAGAGACTCTCGTCGACCACAAGAGCGGAGAGATCGGGGAAAGTCGGTGTCGCGATCATGGCCGGCCGGTTCTGCTGGGCGCGGGGCCGAGTCTAGCCGGACAGCCTTTGCGTTTCGCTAACGCCTTCCCTCGAATGAGAAAGGGCCGCCCCGGGAGCGGGGGCGGACTCCGTTGTTTGCCGCAAGAAAGTAACGAAACGGGCGCCTCTGAGCCAAGAAGGTCCTTGCGGTCAAGGCCCGATTGCGTCAGGACTGGGGCGTTATTCTTGGTTACCGCGACCTGGGGTAATGATAGTGCGGGGCGTGGGCTGTCTGGGATGGCGCGCACGCGGTATTCGAGACAAGGGCGGCGGACGGTTTTTGCGAGCTTTCTATGGGACGTGGTCGTGATTTCAGAGGGCCGCAGAAGCGCGGCTTCGACGAGAGTGGCGAGCCGAGATGGCCTGATCAGGCTCCCCCCAGCGGCGGATACGGCGGCGGCGGTTTCGGCGGTGGCGGCGGTGGTTTCGGCGGGGGCGGTTTCGATCGCGGCCCGTCGCGTGGCGCGGCTCCCGTCGCGTCCGGACCGGAGCGCGATGCGACGGTCAAGTGGTTCAACAAGGAGAAGGGCTTCGGCTTCGTCGAACTCGGCGACGGTTCGGGCGATGCCTTCCTTCACATCCGCGCTGTCGAGGCGGCCGGCCACGACGATCTGATGCCCGGCACCCGGCTGACGGTCACGACGGCCCAGGGTCAGAAAGGCCCGCAGGTCACGAGCGTCACCAGCGTCGACACCTCCACGGCCGAGGCGCCCGCGCCCCGGCGTGAGTTCCGTCCGCGCACCGGCGGCTTCGGTGCCGGCGGCGGCTACGGCGACCGCGATCGCGGTGGTTACGGCGGCGGTGGCGGCTACGGCGGCGGCGGTGGTGGCGGCGGTGGCCGTTTCGCCAGCGGCCCGTCGGTCGAGATGAGCGGCACCGTGAAGTGGTACGATCCCGCCAAGGGCTTCGGCTTCGTCTCGGTCAACGACGGCGGCAAGGACGTGTTCGTGCACCGTTCCGCGCTGTCCCGCGCCGGTCTCGATTCGCTCGCCGAGGGCCAGCAGGTCACGCTCGGCGTGGTCGAGGGCCAGAAGGGCCGCGAGGCCCAGAGCATCAACGTCGAGGATTGAGGATCCCGCGGCGGCCTCTTTGCCGCCGCGATCCGCGCGAAGATCACGAGGCGGCGGCTCCGAGCGGGGCCGCCGCCTTTCTCGTTCGGGGACGATCGATGCGCCACCTTGTGCTGTCCACGGCCCTGGTGCTGTTCGCGGGAAGTGCGCGAGCGGAGGACTTCACGGGCTTCTACGCGGGGATCAACGCCGGCTACGGCTGGGGACACGCGCGCGACGGCCGCGCGGTCGGCCCGGCGTCCGGATCGGCCGCGGCGTTCAGCAAGCCCGATCCCGGAGCCGATCTGCCGCCGAGCGCGCGGAATGCGGCCGTGGCGATCCGCAGGCCGAGCCGCGACGGCGCGTCGGGAACCGCCGGCCCGTAGCGCGGGGCGGCGAGCGTCGGATCCGACCCCGGGACGCGCCGCTTTCCGGCGTCCTAAACGCCTCTTTTCACACTGGAATCGTTCCGGAACATAGGCGTTGCGCGGCGGCCCGGACCGCTGGTACGTCGCGCCATGGGCTCACGGGAACGAGGGATGGCGCCATGAGCGCCCGCGCCATGCCGACGCTGGCCGACCGCGCGGCGGTCGCCGGCCGGGTACTGCTCGCGATCCTCGGCGGCTACGGGGTCGCCGCCCTGTCGAGCGCGCTGCTGGCCCTGATTCTACCCTTCCCGCGGGCCGAGGCGGTCTCGGCCGGGACGCTGGCGAGCTTCGCCATCATGGCGGCGGCGGCGATCTGGGTGTTCGCGGCCCGCACGCTCGGCCGGGCGGCCGTCGTCCTGGGCCTGACGGCGCTCCTGCTGACCGGTGCCCTGTGGCTCGCCGGCGCCTTCGCGCACGGGGCGGCCGCGTGAGCCCGGCGCGGAGTGTCCGCCAGGCGATGGCGTGGCTGCACACGTGGTCCGGCCTCGTGGTCGGCTGGGTGCTGTTCGCGATCTTCGTCACCGGCACCGCCAGCTATTACCGCACCGACATCTCGCACTGGATGCGGCCCGAACTGTCCGCGACCGCACCCGATCCCGCCGCAGCGGCGACGCGGGCCGGGGCGTTCCTGCGCCGGACCATGCCGGACGCGGCCGGATGGTCGGTCAAGCTGCCGAATGCCGAGATCCCGGCCGTCGAGGTCTACTGGTGGCCGCGTCCGGGTGGCCCGTTCCACCACGCGCTCCTCGATCCCGCCACGGGCGAGCCCGCGCACATCCGCGACACCCGCGGCGGCGACTTCCTCTACCGGTTCCACTTCGAGCTGAGCCTGCCGCCGATCTGGGGCCGCTGGATCGTCTCGGCCTGCGCCATGGTCCTGCTGATCGCGCTGATCTCCGGGATCGTGACGCACCGGCGCATCTTCGCCGACTTCTTCACCTTCCGGCGCGACCGCTCGGCGCAGCGCGGCTGGCTCGACGCCCACAACGTGGTCGGCGTCCTGGCGCTGCCGTTCCACCTGATGATCGTCTACACGGGCCTCGTCACGCTGTCGGCCATGCTGATGCCCTGGGGCATGAAGGCCGTCTACGGCGACGACGTGCTGCGCTACTACGCCGAGGCCGGCCTGGCGATCCCGGGCGCGGCCCCGGTCGGGCGCCCCGGCACGCCGCTGCCGCTCGGCGAGATCGTCGCCCGCGCGACGGCCGCCGGGGGCGAGGTGCCCGAGGTGATGCTGGTGACTCGGCCGGGCGATGCCGGCGCCACCGTGACGGCGTATTTCGAGGAGCCGCACGGGCTCGCGCACCTGCACCCGCAGATCGCCTACGCGGCCGATACCGGTTCGGAAATCGCCCGGGTCGGCGAGGCCGGCGCGGCGACCCGCACCGGGGCCGTGATGGTGGGGCTGCACGAGGCGCACTTCGCCGCCGCGCCTCTGCGCCTCCTGTTCTTCCTCTGCGGCGCGATGGGCGCCGCCACGGTCGCCAGCGGCCTCGTGCTCTGGACCGTCGCCCGGGCGCCGAAGGGCGCGGATCCCGAGGGCTTCGGCCTGCGTCTCGTGCGGTTCCTCAACCTCGGCACCATCGCGGGTCTGCCGGTGGGCCTCGCCGCGTATTTCCTGGCGAACCGGCTGCTGCCCGACGGGCTCGGGGCCCGGGCGGACTGGGAGGTGCGCGCCTTCTTCGCCGCTTGGCTCGTGGCCGCGCTCGCGGCGTCCCTGTACCCGCGACGGCGGGCGTGGTCGCTCGCCCTGGCGGTGCCGGCCTGCGCCTTCCTGGCGATCCCGCTGGTGGACGTGATCCTCATCGGCCAGCAGCGCTTCCTCGCCTTCGACGCCGCCATGGCGGCCGTCGGCGTCGCGCTCGCCATCGCGGCCCGGCTGGCCACGCGGCGGGGCGTGGCCGCGGCCCGCCCGGCCAAGGTAACCCTGTCCCGGACGGTCGAAGCATGACAGCCGCCGCGCTGATCCTCAGCCTGCTCCTGAGCTTCTCGGGCTTCGCGGCCCTGGCCCTCAGCCTCGACCGGCACCACCGGGCCGCCTACCGCGTCGGCGTGCCGAAGGCGCGGGTCGGCAGCCTGCGGATGGCGGGCTGGTGCGGGCTCGGCCTCTCGTTCGCGGCGGCCGTCGCGGCGGGGGGCTGGAATTTCGGCCCGGTGCAGTGGGTCGGGTCGCTGACGGGCTCCGCCCTCGCCGTCGTGGCGATCGTCGCGTACCGCCCCACGTGGCTGCGGAACGCGGCCCTGGCGGCGCTCCCGCTCGCGGCGGCGTCCGTTCCGCTGGCCCTGCTCGGCTGAGGGACGGCGCGCCGATCCGGCACAGCATCGATTCGGCCCGTCGCCGCGTCCGGCCGATCGTCGCGCGGCGGCCGGCCGGACGGTGCCGGAGGCGAGGCTCTTTTGCCCGCTCGCGGTGATGCCGGGAAGCGCGTAGGATCGGCGCACTCGCGCACTGGCCAAAAGTCCACCTTGATTCGGCAGGCCAAAAGCCATTGGCTGCGAACAGAGCGGAAGCGGATGCGGCCCCCAGGATCGGTCGCCCGAGCGCCAGCTTAAGCCCAAGAGCCGCGGTTCGCGAGGCCGGGGCCCACGGAGGGAACACAGCGATGAACAAGCCGGAATTCCTCGGCGACTCGAAGGTCAAGTCGCCCTTCTCGGCCCGCTACGACAACTTCATCGGCGGCCAGTGGGTCGCCCCCGCGGCCGGCCGCTACTTCGAGAACACCTCGCCGATCACCGGCAAGGTGGTGTGCGAGGTCGCCCGCTCCGACGCCCAGGACGTCGAGAAGGCCCTCGACGCCGCCCACGCCGCCCGGGAGGCCTGGGGCCAGACGGCGCCGGCCGAGCGCGCCCGCATCCTCCTCAAGATGGCCGACCGGATGGAGGAGAACCTCGATCTGCTCGCCCTGGCCGAGACCTGGGACAACGGCAAGCCGATCCGCGAGACGACCCACGCGGACATCCCGCTGGCGATCGACCACTTCCGCTACTTCGCCGGCTGCGTGCGGGCGCAGGAAGGCTCGATCTCCGAGATCGACCACGACACGGTCGCCTACCACTTCCACGAGCCGCTGGGCGTCGTCGGCCAGATCATCCCGTGGAACTTCCCGATCCTGATGGCTGTGTGGAAGCTCGCCCCGGCGCTCGCCGCCGGCAACTGCGTGGTCCTGAAGCCCGCCGAGCAGACCCCTGCCTCGGTGCTGGTGCTGGCCGAGATCGTCGGCGACCTCCTGCCGCCGGGCGTGCTGAACATCGTCAACGGCTTCGGCCTCGAGGCCGGCAAGCCGCTCGCCTCGTCGCCGCGGATCGCCAAGATCGCCTTCACGGGTGAGACGACCACCGGCCGCCTCATCATGCAGTACGCGTCGCAGAACCTGATCCCGGTGACGCTGGAACTCGGCGGCAAGTCGCCGAACATCTTCTTCGCCGACGTGGCGAACGAGGACGACGACTTCCTCGACAAGGCCCTCGAGGGCTTCACGATGTTCGCCCTCAACCAGGGCGAGGTCTGCACCTGCCCGAGCCGCGCGCTCGTGCACGAGTCGATCTACGACCGGTTCATGGAGCGCGCGGTGAAGCGCGTCGAGGCGATCACCCAGGGCTCGCCGCTGGATCCGGCCACGATGATCGGCGCCCAGGCCTCGGGCGAGCAGATGGAGAAGATCCTCTCCTACATCGATATCGGCCGGCAGGAGGGCGCGCAGCTGCTCACGGGCGGCGAGCGGAACGTCAAGGACGGCGAGTTCGCCGAGGGCTTCTACGTGAAGCCGACCGTGTTCCGCGGCCACAACAAGATGCGCATCTTCCAGGAGGAGATCTTCGGGCCGGTCCTGTCGGTCACGACCTTCAAGGACGATGCCGAGGCGCTCTCCATCGCCAACGACACGCTCTACGGCCTCGGCGCCGGCGTCTGGACCCGCGACGGGACCCGCGCCTACCGCTTCGGCCGGGCGATCCAGGCCGGCCGCGTCTGGACGAACTGCTACCACGCCTACCCGGCCCACGCGGCCTTCGGCGGCTACAAGCAGTCCGGCATCGGCCGCGAGACCCACAAGATGATGCTCGATCACTACCAGCAGACCAAGAACATGCTGGTCAGCTACTCGGCCAAGAAGCTCGGGTTCTTCTGAGTTTCTTACCGGGTCAACCCCCGAGACAACTTCAGCCCCGGCCGCAAGGCCGGGGCTTTTTCGATCCCGGGCCCGGTGGCCATGCAGGCGGCGCTCCGCAGGGCGCCGCGGTGGAAACCGGCCGGCGCGCACGCATATTCAGGCATCGACCGGGAGGATCGCATGAGTTCGGAGCAGAGTGTGGACGCCAACGTCGCCGCGCAGGCCAGCGCCGACGGGACGCCGCTGCGGGTCACCGCAACCCCGGCGGCCCTCGCGCTGATCGAGGAGCTGCGTGGCGAGTACGGTCCGGTCATGTTCCACCAGTCCGGCGGCTGCTGCGACGGCTCGTCTCCCATGTGCTATCCCGTCGGCGATTTCCTGGTGAGCGACGGCGACGTCCATCTCGGCACGGTCGGCGGCGCGGACTTCTACATCAGCCGGTCGCAGTTCGCGGTCTGGAAGCACACCCACCTGATCCTCGACGTGGTGCCGGGCCGCGGTGGCATGTTCTCGCTGGAGAACGGGCGGGAGAAGCGCTTCCACATCCGCTCGCGCCTGTTCTCCGAGGCGGAGAACAGGGCGCTCGAGGAGGCGTGCAGGCTCTGACGGCGCGAGCTTCGAGGAAGGGACTGCGATGGCGACCGTGAAACTCTGGTCCGATCCCGAGGCCGAGGCCGACCCGCGCGTCCGCGCGGTCTTCGCCGACATCCGGGCGACCCGCGGATCCGACTTCGTCAACAACTTCTGGCGGGGCCTCTCCAACGATCCGGCACTGCTGGAGCGGACTTGGTCGACGCTCAAGACCGTCATGGGCCCGGGAACCCTCGATCCCCTGACCAAGGAACTGGTCTACATCGCGGTGTCGATCGCGAATGGCTGCCCCTACTGCGTCCATTCCCACACCGCGGCGGCGCGGGCCAAGGGCTTGACGGAGGCCCAGCACGGCGAGTTCCTGGCGGTCGTCGGGATGGCCAACCAGACCAACGCGCTGGTCAACGGCATGCAGGTCCCCGTCGATCCCGCCTTCAGAGTGGAGGAAGGTCCATGAGTTCCGCGTCCGGCACGGAGAAGCAGGGGTTCCGGGTGGTGCACGAGAGTGCGCCGTTCCGCGGCAAGCAGGGGCACATCTACAGACCGGCCGTCTCGGCCGAGTCCGTGGATTCGAAGGCGCTGCACATGCAGCTCTTGGAGATCCCGCCCGGGGAGCGGGCCCTTGCCCACAAGCACGAATCCCACGAGACGGCGATCTACGTGCTGTCGGGCGTGTCCGGCTGCTTCTGGGGCGAGCGGCTGGAGAACCACGCGATCGCGGGCGCCGGCGAGTTCGTCTACATCGCCGCCGACGTGCCGCACCTGCCCTACAACCGCAGCCAGACGGAGCCCGTCACCGCGGTGATCGCCCGGACGGACCCGAACGAGCAGGAGAGCGTCGTCCTGCTGCCGCACCTCGAGGCCGGCGTCGACTGGTCGAAGGCCGAGGTCTAGCGGCTCAGCGCTGCTCGATCCGCTCGTTGGCGAGACGCTCCGCCCGGGTGCGCTCGTCGGCCGAGAGACCGGAGAGGGTCTGATCCAGCCACGCGTCGGACAGGCCCTGTCCGGCCGCCGCGAGGTTCCAGGCGGCCGCCTCCACGGGATTCTTGGCGACACCGCGACCCACGGCGTAGAGCCGCGCGACGCGGTTCTGCGCGATGGCGTTGCCGCGCGAGGCCGCGTGAAGGAAGTACCGCGCGGCCGCCCGCTCGTCCTTGGTGACGCCGGTGCCGTTGAACAGCAGGATCGCGTACTCGACCTCGCTGGCGAGATCGCCGTTGTCGGCGCCGCGCCGGAACAGCTCCGCGGCCTTCGACGGGTCCTTGGGCACGCCGCGGCCCTGCAGGTAGAGCACGCCGAGGTCGTGCTGGGCCGGGCCGATCTCGGCGTCGGCCGCCTTGCGGAACTGCGCCGCCGCTGCCGCCTCGTCGGCGGTCGCGCCGGTGCCGATCAGGATCAGTCCGAGATTGTAGGCCGCGGTCGGCGAACCTTGGGCCGTCGCCTGCTCGAGCCAGCGCCGCCCGCCCTTCGGGTCCTTCGGCATGCCGCGGCCGTCGAGGGCCATCAACCCGAGGGACGCCATGGCGGAGGCGTCGTTCTGCGCCGCGGCCAGGCGGTACCAGTCGGCCGCCTTCACCGGATCCTGCTTCACGCCGAGGCCCTGATTGTACAGTTCCCCGAGCAGCGTCATGGCGGCGGCGTCCTTGGGATTCGCCTCGATGCGCTTCGTCGCCTCGCGGAAGGCGGTGACGTACTGGCCCTTCTGGTAGGCGCCGTAGGCGAAATCCGGCGGCTGGCTCCCCGGCGGCGGCACGGCGCCCCGCGCGTAGTTCGGCGTGTAGGGGCTCGGCAGCTCCGGCATCGACGCCTTGCCGGTCTGCGCCGCGGGTCCGAGCGAGCCGGGCGCCGCGGTCCGGGCCGGATCGGCCGGCCCCGAGGCCGCCCAGGCCGGCGCCGCCAGCAGCGCGGCCCCGGCGAGAGCAGCCGCCAAGCGAACGTCGCGGCCCCTCACGCCTCGATCTCCCGGACGGCGCGCTGGGCCCGCTCGACCGCGCCCGAATCCTGCAGCCATAGGCCGCTCTCCAGGCCGACGAACTCCGCACCCGTCGCGGCGAGCGGCGCGATCTCGTCGGCGGCGGCGGCCACCGCGATGCAGGGCGTCTCGAAGATCTCGGCCCACCACGCGGCGCGGGCCCGGACCGTCTCCGCCTCGGGCGCGACGCCGTCCGGGTAGAGGCCGCCGAACATCAGGTAGTCGATGCCGGCCTCGCCGGCCTCCATCGCGCCGTGCTTGGTCTCGAGGCCGCCCGCGCCTAGAATACGGCCGTCCCGGAGCCGGCCGCGCAGGTCCTTCAGGTCGCGCGGCTTGTCAACGTGGATGCCGTCGGCCCCGCCGCGGATCGCCACCGTGGCGAGGTCACCGGCGAAGCCCGGGCAGGCGACGACCAGCGCCGCGCCGCGCTCCTGCACGATCGGGGCGACCGACTTGACGCGGGCCGTCAGCCCGCGCTCGTCGGTGGCGGCGAGCCGCAGGATCACGGCGGCGACATCGCCGGCTTCGCAGGCGGCCTTCAGGACCGTCACGAAGTCCGCGATGCCCTCCGCGTCGAGACCGTGCGGTCCGAGCAGGGCGAGGCGGGCGCTGTTGCTCATCGCGGCCGACAATCCGCGCCCTACTGCGGGCCGATCTTCGGGTCGAGGGCGCCGCTGGCGTAGCGCTTGGCCATCTCGGCGACGGAGATCGGGCGGAGCTTCGAGCCTTTCCCGGCGGTGTTGAACTCCTCGAAGCGCTGCTTGCAGAGCTTCGTCATCGCCTCCATGGCGGGCTTCAGGTACTTGCGCGGATCAAACTCGGAGGGGTTCTCGGTGAGCACCTTCCGGATCTGGCCGGTCATCGCCATGCGGTTATCGGTGTCGATGTTGATCTTGCGCACACCGTGCTTGATGCCGCGCTGGATCTCCTCGACCGGGACGCCCCAGGTCGGCTTCATCTGGCCGCCGTACTGGTTGATGATGTCCTGTAGGTCCTGCGGCACCGAGGAGGAACCGTGCATGACGAGGTGGGTCGTCGGCAGGCGGCGGTGGATCTCCTCGATCACGTTCATCGCCAGCACCTCGCCGTCGGGCTTGCGAGTGAACTTGTAGGCGCCGTGGCTCGTGCCCATGGCCACCGCCAGCGCGTCCACCTTGGTCGCCTCGACGAACTTCACCGCCTCGTCCGGGTCGGTCAGGAGCTGGTCGTGGCTGAGGGTACCCTCGGCGCCGTGGCCGTCCTCGGCCTCGCCCTGGCCGCTCTCCAGCGAGCCGAGCACGCCCAGCTCGCCCTCGACCGAGACGCCGGCCCAGTGGGCCATCTTAGTAACGTTGCGGGTGATCTCGACGTTGTAGTTGTAATCGGCCGGGGTCTTGCCGTCGGCCTTCAGCGAGCCGTCCATCATCACCGAGGTGAAGCCGTACTGGATGGCGGTGGCGCAGGTGGCTTCGTTGTTGCCGTGGTCCAGATGCATGCAGACCGGGATGTGCGGGTAGATCTCGACGAGGCCGTCGATCAGCTTCGCGAGCACGACGTCGTTGGCGTAGGCGCGGGCGCCGCGGCTCGCCTGGAGGATCACCGGCGAGTCGGTGGCGTCGGCGGCCGCCATGATGGCGAGCCCCTGCTCCATGTTGTTCAGGTTAAAGGCGGGCACGCCGTACTCGTACTCAGCGGCGTGATCTAGGAGCTGCCGGAGGGTGATGCGTGCCATCGTGCGTGTCTTCCCGTTTCCCGTTTCGTCGTCCGCCCGATCGCCGGAGTCGCCGTCAGGCCCTCAGCTGAGCTGTATCGTGTCGCTCTGCCGAGTGCCTCGCTTTCGGTCAATCTCCGACGCGGCGCAGGGCATTCTTTCGGCGGATGATCGGCACCCCGACCGGTTCTCCAGGGCTACGACGGCCTCCGCGATCGCGCTGACACGCGCGTCGAAGCCGCCCGCCATAGCCGGCATCGCCACGCGCGCCCGGATGCCCTTCAGGATCTCGAAGGTCGCGTTCGCCACGTCGTCACCGATCGACTCGGCCCCCCAGCCGATGGAGGCAGGTACCGTAGATAGGGCTCGGTCGAAGGGGGAGGAGAGCAAGGCGGCCGTCTCAGCCCTTCGCCCGCAGCGCCTCGACGCCCGGGAGGGCCTTGCCTTCCAGCCACTCGAGGAAGGCACCGCCGGCGGTCGAGACGTAGGTGAAGTCCTGCGCCACGCCGGCGTGGTTGAGTGCGGCCACCGTGTCGCCGCCGCCCGCCACCGAGACGAGCTGGCCGGCCTCGGTCCGGGACGCCGCGTGCTTGGCGGCGGCCACGGTCGCGGCGTCGAACGGGGCGAGCTCGAAGGCGCCAAGCGGGCCGTTCCACACCAGGGTCTTGGCCCCGTCGATGGCGGCGTTGATCTCGGCCACCGAGCGCGGACCGGCGTCGAGGATCATGCTCGCGTCCGGCACGGCATCGACCGGCACGGTCTCGTGCGGGGCCTGCGCCTTGAATTCGCTCGCGGCGACGGCGTCGACCGGCAGGATGATCCGGCAGCCGGCCTTCTCGGCCGCCGCCAGGATGCGCGTGGCGGTCTCGGCGAGATCCTTCTCGCAGAGGGACTTGCCCACCGCCTTGCCCTGCGCGTGCAGGAAGGTGTTGGCCATGCCGCCGCCGATCACCAGCATGTCGACCTTGGCGACGAGGTTCTCGAGGAGGTCGATCTTTGAGGAGACCTTGGCGCCGCCGACCAGCGCGATCACCGGGCGCTGCGGCGATTCCAGGCCCTTGGTCAGCGCGTCGAGTTCGGCCTGCATCTCGCGGCCCGCGTAGGCCGGCAGCCGGTGCGCCAGACCCTCGGTGGAGGCGTGGGCGCGGTGGGCCGCCGAGAAGGCCTCGTTGACGTAGACGTCGCCGTTCGCCGCCAGGGCGTCCGCGAAGGCCGCGTCGTTCTTCTCCTCGCCCGCGTGGTAGCGGGTGTTCTCGAGCAGGAGGACGTCACCGTCCTTCAGGGCCGCCACCGCCTGCGCGGCCGCGTCGCCGACGCAGTCCGCCGCGAACGCGACGCTGCGCCCCAGGGCCGCGCCGAGGGCGGGGACCACCGGCTCCAGCGAATCCTTCGGCTCGCGCTTGCCCTTCGGGCGGCCGAAATGGGCGAGCAGGATCACCTTGGCGCGCTGCTCGGCGACCTCGCGGATCGTCGGCGCGACGCGCTCGATGCGGGTCGCGTCGGTCACCCGCCCGTTCTCCATGGGCACGTTCAGGTCGACGCGCATGAGGACCCGCTTGCCCTTGAGGGAGCCGGCATCGTCGAGGGTGCGGAAGGCGCTCATGCGGTCTGGTGCGGTCCTGTTCGGGGCGGGGCGGTTACTGTGCGGTGGTGCCGATGGTGGCCCGCTGCGGCAGCAGGCGGTCGAGGTTGAGCCGCTGGACAGCGACCATCAGGACCACGGTCAGGATGGCAGTGATCACGGCGGTGAGGACGAGGGCGCCGGTGCCGGGCAACCGCCGGGTGCGCTCGGCGAGGCCGCGCATCTCCGTGCGGAGCGCCGCGAGGTCGGACTGGCGGGCGGACTCGTTCATCCGGTTCGCGGCGTTCTCAACCTTGTCCTCGACCCGGGACAGCAGCGCCTCGGAGCGGGCGTACTTGTCCTCGATGCGCGAGCACTTGTCCTCGATGCGCGCGAGCTGATCGAAGAGCTGATTGGCCGGGAGCGTGTGGGACGGGACCGCGGAGGCGGCGGGTGCGGCAGTCGCCACGGGAGGTGGTGCGGTCTGGGTGGTGGGCGGCGGCGGAGCCGGCCTGGGGGCGGGCGGCACGGCAGCCGGCCCGCTCGACGTGCCCTGCGAAGCGTCGGTCATCCCTGGAGAGTCCCTGGTTCGAAGAAAGGCCGTCCGAAGAGAGGTGCGGCCGCCGGCCTCCCAAGAGGCGGCGGCCGCTGCAGTCCGGCTCAGATGAGCTTGGCCATCGCCACGGCCGTGTCGGCCATGCGGTTCGAGAAGCCCCACTCGTTGTCGTACCAGGTGAGGATGCGCACCAGCACGCCGTCCATGACCTTGGTCTGGTCGAGGTGGAAGGTCGACGAGTGCGGATCGTGGTTGAAGTCGATCGAGACGTTCGGCCGGTCGGTGACGCCGAGGACGCCCTTGAGCGGGCCGGAGGCGGCGGCCTTGATGGCGTCGTTGATCTCCTGGACCGTGGTGGCGCGCTTGGCCGTGAAAACGAGGTCGACCGCCGAGACGTTCGGGGTCGGCACGCGGATCGCGGTGCCGTCGAGCTTGCCCTTGAGCTCCGGGAGCACGAGGCCGACGGCCTTGGCGGCGCCGGTCGAGGTCGGGATCATCGAGAGCGCCGCGGCGCGGGCCCGGTACAGATCCTTGTGCATCTGGTCCAGCGAGGGCTGGTCGTTGGTGTAGGAGTGGATCGTGGTCATGAAACCGCGCTCGATGCCGACGGCCTCGTCCAGCACCTTCGCCACCGGGGCGAGGCAGTTGGTGGTGCAGGAGGCGTTCGACACGACGTGGTGCTCGCCCGTGAGCTTGTCGTGGTTGACGCCGTAGACCACGGTCAGGTCGGCGCCGTCGGCCGGGGCCGAGACGAGGACGCGCTTGGCGCCGGCGTCGAGATGGGCCTTCGCCTTGTCCTTCGAGGTGAAGATGCCGGTGCATTCCAGGGCGATGTCGACGCCGAGGTCGCGGTGCGGCAGCTCGGCCGGGTTGCGCACGGCCGTGACCTTGATGCGCTTGCCGTTGACCACCAGGAACTCGCCGTCGACCGCGACCTCGCCGGGGAAGCGACCGTGCACGGAATCGTAGCGGAGCAGGTGGGCGTTGGTCTCCACCGGGCCGAGATCGTTGATCGCCACAACCTCGATGTCGCTGCGGCCGGCTTCCGCGATCGCGCGCAGGACGTTGCGGCCGATGCGCCCGAACCCGTTGATGGCAACCTTCGTCACGGCGTGACTCCTTCCTGATGCGGCTCGCCGCGCGCCGGACCTCAGGGGGCGGTCCGCGGAGCGGTCTCGGCGGCCCGCCATACCGTCCGGGCCGGGCGGGATCTGGGCGGGCGGGTTTGAACCTGCGATGAACCGGACCGGGAGAGGCCGGGCTTTCACGCCCGTGACCGTCGATCTCGACGGTGCTGGCTGAGGCCTCGGAACTGTCGCGGACCGGCCCTCCGGCATGTCTCGCGCGGTCCCTCTCGGGATCGCGCGGCTGTCTAGCATGGAGCCTCGACCTGTCAAACGCGTGGCTGTGACAAAGACCTTCGATCCACCGACCAATAAACAGGGATCGCGACGATCCATTCGGTCAGCGACCGGATCGGGGATCGAACGCGTTTTCGCGCTGGAATTTCGCCTGCATTCGACGGAAAGCTTCGCGTCGGGGTAGACGAAGAACCATGGCCGACGAGACCGAGACCCGTTCCATCGACGACGCACTCAACCGGCTCGAAGCGGCGATCAACCGCCTCGACGCCGTCGTCCAGCATCGCCTCGAGACCGACGCGCAGCCCGATGACCGGGACGCGGAACTCGCCCTGATGGACGAGGACCGGGCCCGGCTCGCCGTCGCCCTGGACGCGGCGAGCAACCGCCTCGCCACGGTCTCGGCGACGACCGGGGAGGTCGGTCACCGGCTCGACCGGGCCATCGAGACCGTTCAGGATGTGCTCGGACGCGCCTGACACCACCGCCCAAGCCTGTCGGAGCGACCAGCGGAGCGATCCTTGCCGCAGATCAACGTGACCATCGACGGCCGCAGCTACCGCATGGCCTGCGGCGAGGGTGAGGAGGCGCATCTCACCGGTCTCGCCGCCCTCCTCGACGGGCGCATCGGCGAGATGCGTAAGAGCTTCGGCGAGATCGGCGACATGCGCCTGCAGGTCATGGCGGCGCTGACCATCGCCGACGAACTCGCGGAACTGCGGTCGCGGATCGCGTCGCTGGAGAGCAACGTCGCGGAGCTGCGCGCAGCCGCCGAGACCGCGGAGCGCGGGCGGGTCGACGATGCCGAGCGGGCGGCGTTCGGGATCGGTCGGGCGGCCGAGCATATCGGGCGGCTCGCCGACGCCCTCGGCGGATCGGCGCCGCGGGCTTGACCCTCTTCGCGCGGGCGGACAGCGCGAGGCCCGACGTCCTGAAGAAGCCGTGGCAGGCCGCGCGCGACGCACCTAGAGCGGTATCCGATCATATTGGATCATATGCGTCGTAGCCTCCGGCGGCGAGATAGCGGCGGCATTCGGCTGGCGTGAAGCGTCTGAAGGCTCGTCGGATCGTGTCCCAGAGGTCGCTGATCG
>NZ_JBKFBI010000134.1:0-17689 GCF_053346095.1 Methylobacterium sp. A52T
CGCCGCCGCCAGGGCCGCCGGCCGCGCGCCGAGGACGGGGACCGGCGCCAGCGCGAGGCCGGCCGCGATCAGGGGGGCGGCGAGGCTCGGCGCGCCGTCGGCCGCCGCGAAGTAGACCAGGATCCCGCCGCCGAAGGCCACCGCCAGCCAGGGGAACAGCCGGCGCTGCTCGGCCTCGCGGGCGAGGCCGGCGACGACCCATTCGCGGAGCGCCGGGAGGGCGGCCAGGAGGGCGGCCAAGAGGGCGGCGGGAAGGGCTCGGGCGCGCGGGCCGATCAGCGCGACCGCGCCGTCCGCCCGCCTCGCGCCGATCCGCCGCATCGCCGCCGCCCCGCTCCGCGCGACCTGTCATCGGGGCCGGGCGATTCTGCGGGCGATTCTTAACGCATCCGCCGGCCCGTGCTACAGCGGGTTCTTCGTGCTACGGGCGCCCTGTCGAGCCCCTCGCCGCTCCGCCGCCCCTTCGCCGTCCGTCGCGCCCCGTCCGCGACCAGCCCCGGAACATACCGGACCGATGTCCTCAGCCGTCGTCACGCGCTTCGCCCCCTCGCCCACGGGTTACCTGCATATCGGCGGGGCCCGCACGGCCTTGTTCAACTGGCTCTACGCCCGCCACACCGGCGGCACGATGCTGCTGCGCATCGAGGACACCGACCGCGAGCGCTCCACCAAGGGGGCGATTGACGCGATCCTCGACGGCCTCTCCTGGCTCGGCCTCGACTGGGACGGCGACGTGGTCTTCCAGTTCGCCCGCGCCGAGCGCCACCGCGCGGTCGCCGAGCAGCTGCTGGCCGCGGGCCGCGCCTATCACTGCTACGCCACCGCCGAGGAGCTCACGCAGATGCGCGAGACCGCCCGCGCGGAGGGGCGCGCTCCGCGCTACGACGGCCGCTGGCGCGACCGCGACCCGTCCGAGGCCCCCGCCGGGGTCAAGCCGGTGATCCGCCTGCGCGCCCCGACCGAGGGCGAGACCGTGGTCGAGGACGCCGTCCAGGGCCGCGTGACCTGGGCCAACAAGGACCTCGACGACCTCGTCCTGCTGCGCTCGGACGGGACGCCGACCTACATGCTCGCCGTCGTGGTCGACGACCACGACATGGGCGTCACGCAGATCATCCGCGGCGACGACCACCTCACCAACGCGGCGCGCCAGAGCCAGATCTTCTCGGCCCTCGGCTGGGACATCCCGAGGATGGCGCATATCCCGCTGATCCACGGAGCGGACGGGGCCAAGCTCTCGAAGCGCCACGGCGCGCTCGGCGTCGAGGCCTACCGCGATCTCGGCTACCTGCCGGCGGCCCTGCGCAACTACCTCGTGCGGCTCGGCTGGAGCCACGGCGACCAGGAGGTCTTCTCCACCGACGAGATGGTCGCGGCCTTCGACCTCGGCGCAGTCGGACGCTCCGCGGCGCGGTTCGACTTCGCCAAGCTCGCCAACCTCAACGGCCTCTACATCCGCACCAGCGCCGATTCCGACCTCGTCGCGGCGATCGAGACCATCCTGCCCAACGTCGGGCCGGAGCGCGGCCTGTCGGCGCCGCTGCGGCCCGATCTCAAGGACAAGCTCATCCAGGCCATGCCGGGCCTGAAGGAGCGGGCCAAGACGCTGATCGAGCTCCTCGACAGCGCCTACTACCTCTACGCCCAGCGGCCCCTGGCGCTCGACGACAAGGCCCGCGCCCTCCTCTCCGACGAGGGGCGCGGCCGCCTCGCCGGGGTGCGGCCGGTGCTCGAGGCGCTGCCCGACTGGAGCGCGGCCTCCACCGAGGGCGCGGTGCGGCAGTACGCGGAATCGGCCGGCTGCAAGCTCGGGCAGGTGGCCCAGCCCCTGCGCGCGGCGCTCACCGGCCGCACCACCTCCCCGCCCCTGTTCGACGTGATGGCGGTGCTCGGCCGGGAGGAAACCCTGGCGCGCCTCGGGGATCAGGCGCCGCAGGGCTGAGGCCGGGCCGAGGCGGGACGAGGCAGGGACGAGGCGAGGCTGGGACCGCCGCGCGCGGACCGGGACCGGACAGGGAACTGCCGGCCCCGGCCCGGATTGCGTTGGGTGGAAATCGGTTGGCGGAATTCGCTTGGCGACGGGGGCGGGTTGTCACCGACCCCGTTGCTGCTGCACTGCCGTTTGGGTAACCCATGGCTGTGAGCACCCGCAGCATAATGCGCGTGCTCAGGCCCCCGGGACCGACTCGGGCAGCCCGAGGCCGGCATCCGCCACGTCGCCAGAGAAGGGTCCACGATCCATGAGCGCACCCAGCACCATCACCGTGGACGGCAAGTCGATCGAGCTGCCGGTGAAATCCGGCACGATCGGGCCGGACGTGATCGATATCGGCAAGCTCTACGCCCAGACCGGCGCCTTCACCTTCGACCCGGGCTTCACCTCGACGGCCTCGTGCGAGTCGAAGATCACCTACATCGACGGTGACGAGGGCGTGCTGCTCTACCGCGGCTACCCGATCGAGCAGCTCGCCGAGAAGGGCGACTTCCTCGAGACCTGCTACCTGATGCTGTTCGGCGCCCTGCCGACCGCCGCCCAGCGGGCCGATTTCGAGTACCGGGTCACGCGCCACACCATGGTGCACGACCAGATGAACCGGTTCTTCACCGGCTTCCGCCGCGACGCGCACCCGATGGCCGTCATGGTCGCCTCGGTGGGCGCCCTGTCGGCCTTCTACCACGATTCCACCGACATCACGGACGAGAGCCAGCGGCTGATCGCGTCGATCCGCATGATCGCCAAGATGCCGACGCTCGCCGCGATGGCCTACAAGTACTCGATCGGCCAGCCCTTCGTGTACCCGAAGAACGACCTCGACTATACCTCGAACTTCCTGCGCATGTGCTACGCGGTGCCGTGCGAGGAGTACGAGGTGAACCCGGTCTTCGCCCGGGCACTCGACAAGATCTTCATCCTGCACGCCGACCACGAGCAGAACGCCTCGACCTCGACGGTGCGGCTCGCCGGCTCCTCGGGCGCCAACCCCTTCGCCTGCATCGCGGCCGGCATCGCCTGCCTATGGGGCCCGGCCCATGGCGGCGCCAACGAGGCGGCCCTCAAGATGCTGATGGAGATCGGCACCCCCGAGAATGTCAGCAAGTACGTCGCCAAGGCCAAGGACAAGAACGACCCGTTCCGCCTGATGGGCTTCGGCCACCGCGTCTACAAGAACTACGACCCGCGCGCGCGGATCATGCAGAACACCACGCACCAGGTGCTGAAGGAGCTCGGCAAGACCGACGACCCGCTGCTCCACGTCGCCATGGAGCTGGAGCAGATCGCGCTCAAGGACGAGTACTTCATCGAGAAGAAGCTCTACCCGAACATCGACTTCTACTCGGGCATCACCCTCAAGGCGATGGGCTTCCCCACCGACATGTTCACGGTGCTGTTCGCGGTGGCCCGCACCGTCGGCTGGATCGCCCAGTGGGCCGAGATGATCGAGGACCCGTCGCAGAAGATCGGCCGTCCGCGCCAGCTCTACGTCGGTCCGGCCCAGCGCGACTACGTGGCCGTGGACCAGCGCGGCTGAGGCGGGACCACCTGCCCCGGGAAGCGTCGAGCGGAGCGGCCGAGAGGCCGCCCTTCGCGTTCGCGGAGGTGGTCGAACGCCGCCTGCCCGTCCGGCCGCCCTACGACTGGCCGGCGATCCGCGCGTTCCTCGCCAAGCGGGCGATCCCGGGCGTCGAGACGACGGATCCCGCGGCTTCCTACGCGCGCACGATCAGCGTCGCGGGGCGGCACGGGCTCCTGACGGTGGCACCGGGCGCGGACTGCCTGCGCGTCGCCCTGCGCGGCGTCGAGGCCGGGCACGAAGAGGCCGTCGCGGGACGTCTGCGCCGCCTGTTCGACTGCGACGCCGACCCGGCCGCCGTCGCGGCCTGCCTCGGCGGGGATCCGGTCCTGGCCCCGCTCGTCGCGGCCCGGCCGGGTCTGCGCCTGCCGGGGGCCTGGGACCCGTTCGAGACCGGCTGCCGGGCGATCCTCGGCCAGCAGGTGTCGGTGGCGGCCGCGATCGGCCTCGCGGGCAGGCTGGTGGCGGCGTTCGGGACGCCGCTGGCGGAGCCGGCCGGCGGTCTGACCCACGTGTTTCCCGCGCCGACCGATCTGGTCGAGGCGGATGTCGCGCTGGCGCTCAACATGCCGCGGGCCCGCGGCGCGGCGATCCGGGCGCTGGCCGCGGCGGCGCTGGCCGATCCGGACCTGTTCGCCCCGGCGGAGTCGCTCGAGGCCGCGGTGCTGCGCTTCACGGCGATCCGCGGGATCGGTCCCTGGACGGCGCAGTACATCGCCATGCGGGCGCTCAAGTTGCCGGACGCCCTGCCGGTGGGCGATGTCGGGCTGCTGCGGGCGCTGGAGGGGGCCACCGGGCGTCCGAGCCCGGCGGCGCTCCTGGCCCGGGCCGAGGCGTGGCGGCCGTATCGCGCCTACGCGGCGCAGCACCTCTGGGCGGCGGACGAAGCGTCCGCGACGGGGCGATGAGGCGACCGAGAGGTTCATGTTCCGCATCGCCGATATCGGCTAAGCTTGCGGCCGGCCGGGGGGCTCAGGTTCGATGTCGGAAGCGGACAGCGAAGCGCGCGACACGCTTGTTGCGAACGAGCGGATCAAGTTCACGGCCACCTACGCCAACGGCCTCGCGGTCGCGATCTTCGCCGTCGGCGGTTTCGCGCCGTTCATCTCGACTGCCCTGTCGGATCGTCCGCACTTCGCGCCCGTGCTAATCGCCATGGTGGTTTGCTGGATCATGAGTGGCGCCATACATTGGGCTGTGAGGCGCGCATTGCGGAACCTTCGCCCATGACGACAGCTCAGCTTCTTCTCCTGCTCGCGGTTCCGATCGGCGGCGGCGTGCTAGCCTTCGGTGCGCTCTGGCTCGCCCAGCGGGTGCATTGAGGACTGGGCTTCCGCACCGCGGGAACCGTTCCAGACACTCCCAATCGCGCCCGCATCTCGAGGGGCGGCGGAGCCGCCTCGAAGGCGGGCTCCAGGGATTGCGCGGCTGACCGGAGGTCTCCCCCCGAGGCGACTCCTCTCCGGCATCTCAGGATGAGGTGGTGGTTCGGGAATCCTTCACCCGCCGCGGCTCCTCACCGCCCGAAACGCTCGAATTTCGGGAAGCTGCGCGCCATCATCAGCCCGACCTCGGCGCGGTGGCCGAGCCACTTCTCCAGCACCGATGCGTTGGCGAGCCGGCCCTCGGCCGAGCCGTCCTGCCAGGGCAGGCCGTCGGCGAGCTTGAACACGTGCGCGTCGAGGAGCTTCCCGCTGCGGCAGCGCTGCAGCCGGACCCCCTTGCCGCGGGCGAGCTCCGCCACCTCGGAGACCGGGAAGACCAGCAGCAGCTTCTCGGTGTTCACCACCGCCACGTGATCGCCGTCGGCCGGCACCAGCACGGCGGCCGTGGCGTCGCCGTCGAGGCCGAGCACGCTCTTGCCCTTGCGGGTGTTGGCCACGAGCGCGTCGGCGGGCGCCACGAAGCCGCGCCCGTCCGAGCCGGCGATCAGCAGCTTGGTCTCCGGCCGGTAGGGCAGCGCCGCCACGATCTCGGTGCCGTCGTCGAGGTCGGCCATCAGCCGGACCGGGTCGCCGAAGCCGCGGCCGCCCGGCAGCTTCGAGGCCTCGAGCGTGAACACCTTGCCGTTGGTGGCGAGCAGCAGGATCTTCTGGGTCGTCTCGGTCGGGAAGGCGATCTTCAGGGTGTCGTCACCCTTGAACGCGACGCCCGAGAGATCGGCGACGTGGCCCTTGAGCGCCCGGATCCAGCCCTTGGTCGAGACGATCACGGTGATCGGCTCGCGCTCGACCAGGGCCGCCGTGAAGTCGATGCCGCCGACATCCGGCGGGCTCGCCAGCGTCGTGCGGCGCTTGCCGAGCTTGGTCTCGGGCCCGAAGGTCTTCTTTACCGCGCGGATCTGCGCCTGGATCGCCTTCCACTGCGCCGGCTCGGAGGCGAGCAGCGCGTCGATCTCGGCCTTCTCGGCGGTCAGCGCCTCGAACTCGCGCTTCAGCTCCATCTCCTCCAGCTTGCGCAGGGAGCGTAGCCGAGTGTCGAGGATGGCGTTGGCCTGCACCTCGGTCAGCTCGAACCGGGCCATGAGGGCGGCCTTCGGCTCGTCCTCCTCGCGGATGATGCGGATCACCTCGTCGAGGTCGAGATAGACGATGAGCAGGCCGCCCAGGATCTCCAGGCGGCGGTCGATCTGGCCGAGGCGGTAGCGCGAGCGGCGCTGCAGCACCACGCGGCGGTGGTCGACCCACTCGCGCAGGCACTCGGCGAGGCCGATCACCTTCGGTACGAGGCCCCCGACCAGGACGTTGAGGTTGAGCGGGATGCGGGTCTCGAGTTCCGTGAGCCGGAACAGCGATTCCATCAGGATCACCGGGTCGACCGTGCGCGAGCGCGGCTCCAGCACCACGCGCACGTCCTCGGCCGACTCGTCGCGCACGTCGGCGAGCAGCGGCAGCTTCTTCTCCTGCAGCAGCTCGGCCATCTTCTCGATGAGCCGGCCCTTCGGGATACCGTAGGGGATCTCGGTGACGACGATGTTCCACGTGCCGCGGCCGAGATCCTCCTTGGCCCAGCGGGCGCGGACCCGGAAGGCGCCGCGCCCGGTCCGGTAGGCCTCGGCGATCGACTCGGCCGAGTCGACGAGGATGCCGCCGGTCGGGAAGTCCGGGCCCTGCACGAACTTGGCGAGCTGGCCCGAGGTCGCCTCGGGGTGGTTGATCAGGTAGAGCGCCGCGTCGCACAGCTCGGCCGCGTTGTGCGGCGGGATCGAGGTCGCCATGCCGACCGCGATGCCCTGGCTGCCGTTGGCGAGCAGGTTCGGGAAGGCCGCCGGCAGCACGACCGGCTCCTCCTTCTCGCCGTTATACGAGGGCCGGAAGTCGACCGTGTCCTCGTCGATCCCGTCGAGCAGGAGGCGCGCGACCTCGGTGAGCCGCGCCTCGGTGTAGCGGTAGGCGGCCGGGCCGTCGCCGTCGATGTTGCCGAAATTGCCCTGGCCGTCGACCAGCGGGTAGCGCTGGGCGAAGTCCTGCGAGAGCCGCACCAGTGCGTCGTAGATCGCCTGGTCGCCGTGGGGGTGGAAATCGCCCATCACGTCGCCGACGATCTTGGCGCACTTCTTGTGCGCGGTGGTCGGGTCGAGGCGCAGCAGCCGCATCCCGTACAGGATGCGCCGGTGCACGGGCTTCAGCCCGTCGCGGGCATCCGGCAGGGCCCGGTGCATGATCGTGGAGAGCGCGTAGGCGAGGTAGCGCTCCTCCAGCGCGGATTTCAGCTCGACGCTCTCGATCCCGTCGCCGGACGGCGGCTCGAAGGGCTGGCCCATGACGGCTCCTCACTACAACGTCTTCACCGCGCGCCGTCATTCCGGGGCCGCGCAGCGGGGCCCGGAATCCAGAGCCGCCGACGTCCCGCGCGTGCGCGCGGACGGTGGTTCTGGATTCCGGACGCGCCTCCGGCACCCGAACGACGGCCAGGCATTAAGAACAGAACACGAACATTACCCGGCCTCGCGGCCGAGCGCAACGAATCGCGCCCGCTCCTCGGGCGGCCCGAGGCCGCGGGGGCCCCAGACGTGCCGGTCGAGGAAGTACCCCGTCAAGGTAAACCCTTGGGCAACGCCGTCGGGACCCGGGGACCCGCCCGCGTGCAGGAAGGTCGGGAGCGCCAGGAGGCGGTCCCGGTAGGGCTCGCCGGCCGAGGCGCTGACCGCCCGGCCGCTCTTCGGCGACACGTAGGCCAGGGCGTCGTTGCCGCCGGTGGCGGCGCAGGCGGTGAGGTCGAGGCCGAAGCCGAGTTCCGACAGGATCGCCAGCTCGAACCGCACCATCAGGGGCGGGGCGATGGCGGGGTCGTCGAGGTGCTCGATCAGGATCCCCGCCGCCGCGTAGAGCGCCGGATGCGGGTCGCGCTCGGGGAGCAGCCGCAGCAGGGCCGCCATGTGGTTCATGCCGTAGAGGGCGAGGCTCGACCCGATCAGCCGCGAGACCTGTGACTCGAGGGGCTCGACCGCGTAGGCGCCGAGACCCTCGTCGAGGCGCGCCCGCCACGTCACGCGGACCCGGTTCCCGGCCTGCAGCACGGGCTGCATCCGGCGCGAGCGCCCACCGTGCACGAGGCCGAGATGGCGCCCGTGGGCCTCGGTCATGGCCTCGAGGATGACGCCGGTCTCCCCGTGCCGGCGCAGGCCGAGCACCAGGGCGTCGTCGGTCCACTGCATCGAACGTCGCGTCTTCCTGTGAGGGGGGCGGTGAGCGGCGCGCGCCGCGCGTGCCCAACATATAGGGAGTCGCCGGCCCCGGCGCTGCCCCGCGCGGTGCCCAGCCTCGGGCAGCCTTGGCCGCGTAGCGAGGACCGATGCCGCCCCGCGCCGCCCTCGCCGCCCTTCTGGTCCTCCTCGCCGCCGGGGCGCAGGCCGCGCCGCGCGCACCGAAGCCCGCTGCCGAGGCCGACCCCTCCCCGGCCCTCCTCCGCCGGATCGCCGCCCTGGCGCTGAGGCAGGTCGATTTCGGCGCGGTCTCGCTGCTGCCGGTTCGGTTCGCGGGCAGCCGGATCGCCGGGCCGATCGCGGAGGGCGGCCGAGTGATCTACTGCGTGTCGGGCCGGATGTACGGCCGGACCTTCGGCAAGCCCGAGCGCCCGAGGGTGGCGCTGCGCTACGACAACGACCGGCTCACGGTGCTCGACGACGACGAGGTCTGCACCGGGCACCGCACCCGGCCCTTCCCCGAACTCGACGCGCTGGGCAACAAGCCGTGAGGCCCGGGCGTTGAGGGCCCATGCCCGCCGCGTCCGTCCGCACCCTCGACCTCAGCCTCGACCTGATCGCCCGCGCCCATTCCGTCCCGATCCCCGACGACCCGAGCGCGCTCGAGGTTCTGTCGGACGCGGAGCTGCGCCCGGGGCTCGACGCGATCGTCGCCGGGCGCGAGGGCAGCGACCTCTGGGTCTTCGCCTACGGCTCGCTGATGTGGAACCCGGAATTCCCGGTGGCCGAGCGCCGGATCGGGACGGTGCGCGGCTTCCACCGCCGCTTCTGCCTGCTCCAGCGGCGGTTCCGCGGCACGCCGGAACGACCGGGCTTCGTCCTGGCGCTGGACCGCGGCGGCCTGTGCCGGGGCGTGGCCTTCCGCCTGCCCGGCATGGAGATCCGCGAGGCGCTGATGCCGGTCTGGCGCCGCGAGATGCGCGGCCGCGGCTACGTCGCCCGCTGGCTGCCGGTGGCCACCGAGGCCGGGACCGTCCCGGCCCTGACCTTCCTGGCGAACCGCGCCAGCGACCGCTACGCCGGGCGCCTCTCGGATTCCAAGATCGCCGAGAAGATCGCCGCGGCCTGCGGCCACAAGGGGCCGAGCGCCGAGTACCTGTTCCGGACCGTGGAGGCCTGCGAGCGCCTCGGCATCCGCGACCGCCACCTCTGGAGCCTCCAGGCCCTCGTGGCCGCGCGCCTCAGGGCCTGCGCGCCCGGGGCGTGAGACCGTCTCCTGTCGAGCGCGTCGGTGCAGCCGTGCTCGCGAGGACGGTCGCGTCGACCGGGCAGCGGTTCAGATCCAGGCCCGCTTGGTCGCGACCACGAGGCGCCCGCCGCCGTGCTCCGCGTCCGGATTGCGCGGCTCCCGGATGCCGGGGGCGCGGCCGGTGGTGACGTAGACGAGGAGGGTGAGGACGAGCAGGATCTTCGTGCGCATGGCGACGCTCAAGGTTGAGCGTCGGTGCATAGGAACGATCGGTTTTTACCGAGTTGCTGCAGTGCACGCGAAGGCGTCGGCGGCCGATTCCCTGCGGACGTGGTGAACGGAGGGTTGCGATGCGGCCGCGATCGTCTATGCCGCCGGCCCGTGATGTCCACAGGCGGAGGATAGGATGCGGCTCCGGATCGGCGTGGCCCTGGCGGTGGTCGTCATCGCCGCCGTTGCTCTGCTTGCCGGGCCGCTGAGCCGCGGCGACAGCCTGTCCGACATCCTGACCGGCCGGACTCCCCTGCTCGCCGGCAGCGCCCGGGCGCCCGGCGGCAGCGCGGACCTGACCGGCACCGCGACCCTCGCGGCGGACCAGCGGCCGGCGACCCTGCACGTCGCCTGCGATCCGGGCGGCACCGGCCTGTCGGCGGCGCTGACCGTGCCGCGCTTCGCCGAGCTGGCGCCGCGCTTCGATTTCGCGGGCCTCGAAGGGGCCGACAGCGAGAAGCCCCTGACCGGCCTCCTGGTCTCCAGCGCCGGCAGCGTGCGCTCCGTGCGCATGCCGGTCCGCGGCGCCGCGATCGGGGCCGACGCGGGCTTCACGCTGACGGTGGCGGGCGCGCGCCGCGGCGAGGATCCGCTGCGCGGGGCCGCCCTGGCCCTCGTCCAGCCCGGCACCAAGCTGACCTGGACGCAGGCGAGCCCGCGCGGCGAGGACCCGACCCTGACGGCCACGTTCACGGTGACGGAGGCCGACGCCGCCGCGCTGAAGGGCGCCCTGAGCGGCTGCCTCGCGGCGCCGTTCTAGAGTCGCGATCGCGGCGGTCGGCCATCCCGGCCCGTTCGTCGCGGCCGCAGCGCACCAGAGCCGGTCAACCGGCGTGGCTGATCCCCTCGATGGCGCGGATGCGCGGCACGGCGAAATCGGTGAACGCGCGGACGACCGGGCGCATGTGGCGGACGGACGGGTAGACCAGATAGGCGTCCGTCGAGCGCACCTCGTACGCGGGCAGGACGCGGACGAGGTGGCCGGCCGCCAAGTCCTGGGCGACCAGCAGGTGCTGGACCGGGCCCATGTACCGTCCCGCGCGCAGTTCGGCCAACAGCACCTCCGCGCTGTTGGTCCGCAGGGCCGGACGGACGGCGAGGCTCAGCGTCTCGCGCCCGTGCTGGAGAACGAGCGTGTTCCGGTCGTCCAGGGCCGACGTGGTCGTCACGAGGGCCCGGTCGGCGATCTGCCCGGGCGCGTCGATGCCGCCGGCCCGCGCCAAGTATGCCGGGGCGGCGACCAGGATGCGGCGCACCCGGCCGAGCCGCCGCGTCACGACGTCCTGCCCGTGGGGCCGGCCGTAGCGGAGCGCGAGGTCGTAATCCTCGTAGACGAGGTCGATCAGCCGGTTGTCCAGCACGAGATCGACCGTGACCCGCGGATTCTCGGCCTGGAACGACGCCACGATGCGGTGCAGATGGGCCGCCCCGATGCAGGCGGGCGCGTGCAGCCGCAGCCGGCCTTCGATGCGGCCGGCCTCGGTGCGGGCATCTTCCAGGGCGGCGTCGATCGTGGCGAGCGCGGGCTGACAGGCCGCGTAGAGACGCTGGCCCTGCTGGGTCGGACGCACCAGCCGAGCGGACCGTTCGAGGAGCCGCGCGCCGACCTGGGCCTCCAGATTGCGCAGATGCTTGCTGATCGCCGGCTGCGACACCGCGAGGTCGCGCGCGGCCGCGGTCATCGAGCCGCGCTCGACGGTCCGGAGGAACGCGCGCAGGGCCAGCGTCAGATCCATAGATGCCATCCGGTTATGGGTGCGATCACCCCATAGCCGATGGACGGGGCGGCCGCGTGGCGGTTCTGTGCGTCGTTGCCAGACCTTGGAGCGCAGTAACGATGTTTCCGACCCGCCGCAGCCTGCTCGCCGGCACGCCCCTGCTCGTCGCCGGCTGCGTCACCCGCGAGCCGCGCCCCGTCGCCGCGCTGCGCCCAGCCGTAGACCCGGCCTACACGGCCCTCTACGCCGCGCTCGACGGCGAGCCCTTCCCCGTGCCGGCGGTGGACCTGTCCGCGATAGACCCGCGCTTCCTGCGCCGGGAAGTGGCCTACGCCACGGCCGAGCCGCCGGGCACGATCGTGGTCGATCCTTCGGCGCGCTACGCCTACCTCGTGCGCGAGGGCGGGCGCGCCATCCGCTACGGCGTGGGCGTCGGTCGCGATGAGGCGTTCAACTTCCGAGGCGCGGCCGTCATCGCCCGCAAGGCCGAATGGCCGCGCTGGACGCCGACGCACGCCATGATCAAGCGGGAGCCCGAGCGCTACGGGCCCTATGCCGGCGGCCTGCCCGGCGGGGCCGGCAATCCGCTCGGTTCGCGGGCGCTCTACCTCTATCGGGACGGAGCCGACACGCTCTACCGCCTGCACGGCACCACGGAGCCGCAGACCATCGGCACGATGGTGTCGTCGGGCTGCGTGCGGTTCCTGAACCAGGACATCATCGACCTGTACGCCCGCGTGCCGGCGGGGAGCCGGGCGGTGGTGCTGGCGGCCAGCGGGACGGCGGCGAGCTGAGGGCCTCGACGGGCACGCACCTACAATTCCCGGCGACAGAACTCACAGAAGCCCACCCGTCCTTGCGAGCGGAGCGAAGCAACCCGGTGTCGCGCGCCCTCATCGAGCGTGGCGCGTCCCTGGATCGCTTCGCTCCGCTCGCGAAGACGGCGCGGGCCGACCGAACCCACAGGAGCTCGGTATCAGCCGCCCCTCAGCTCACCTCCACCTGCACCACCCCGGGCACGGTCCGGAGCTGGCCGGCGAGCGCCGGGCTCGCCTGGAACTTGCCCGGGAGCCGGATCTCCACCTCGCGCTCGCCGCCGTCGAGCCTGAGGATCAGCGAGACCTCGCTCTCGCCCCGCATCGACAGGCGCTGCTGCACGGGGGCGACGCCGCGCGGGTCGCTCAGATGGATGCGGATGCCCTTCTGGTGGCGGGCGACCGCCTGGTCGAGGGGTTCCGCGGTGAGGATGCGGGCGCGCACGTCCTCGCCCTCCAGGTTCGCCTGGAGCTGCAGAACCAGCGGTCGGCCCGGTTCCAGGATGTCGCGGTACTGGCCGAGCCCCTCGGAGAAGATGATCGCCTCGAAATGCGCGGTCCGGTCCGACAGGGTGACGATGCCCATCTTGTTGCCGGTCTTGGTCCGCCGCTCCGCCCGGTCGAGCACCGAGGCCGCCACGCGGCCGACGCTCGACGTCCCGGCCCGCACGGCGCGGCAGAAATCCGTCCAGCTCTGCACCCGCAACTTGTCCAAGAGGTCGCCGTACTCGTCGAGCGGGTGGCCCGAGATGAAGAAGCCGATCGCCGCGTACTCGCGCTTGAGCGTGTCGGCCATCGGCCAGATCTCGTGGGGCGGGATCCGCAGGGACACGTCGTCCGCCACCACGCCGCCGAACATGTCGGTGACGCCGGCCGATTCCGCCTCCGCCGCGCTGGCGGCGAGCTTCATCATCGGCTCCACCGCCGCGAAGGCGCGCGCGCGGTCGGGCTCGATGCAGTCGAGCGCCCCGGCCTGGACGAGGCTCTCCAGGGTGCGCTTGTTGATCATCCGCGGGTTCAGCCGGCGGGCGAGGCAGGCGAGGTCCTTGAACGGCCGGTCGCCGCGGGCCTCCACCAGCGCCCGCACCGCCTCGCGGCCGACGCCCTTGATGGCCGCCAGCGCGTAGAAAATCTTGCCGTCGCGCACCGCGAACACCTCGCCGGAGGTGTTGATCGAGGGCGGCTCGACCGTGATCTTCAGGCGCTGCGCGTCCTGGCGGAATTCGGCCAGCTTGTCGGTGTTGTCGATGTCGAGGGTCATGGCGGCGGCCAGGAACTCGACCGGGAAGTTCGCCTTCAGGTAGGCGGTCTGGTAGGTCAGCAGCGCGTAGGCCGCCGCGTGGCTCTTGTTGAAGCCGTAATCGGCGAACTTGGCGAGCAGGTCGAAGATCTCGTTCGCCTTGGCCTTGGTCAGCCCGCGCTCGGTGCAGCCCTTGAGGAACCGGTCGCGCTGCGCGTCCATCTCGGCGCGGATCTTCTTGCCCATGGCGCGCCGGAGCATGTCAGCCTCGCCGAGCGAGTAGCCGGCGAGCACCTTGGCGATCTCCATCACCTGTTCCTGGTAGACGATGATGCCGAAGGTCTCCTTCAGCATCGGCTCCAGCTTCGGGTCCGGGTACCAAGACGCCTCGTTGCCGGCGTCGCGGCCGAGCTTGCGCTCGCAGTAGACCGGGATGTTGGCCATCGGGCCCGGCCGGTAGAGCGCCACCAGGGCGATGATGTCCTCCAGCCGGTCGGCCTGCATCTCGCAGAGCGCCTTGCGCATGCCGGCCGATTCCACCTGGAACACGCCGACCGTCTCGCCCCGGCCCATCGGCCCGTAGGTGTTCGGGTCGTCGAGCGGCAGCGAGGCGAGGTCGATGTCGATGCCGCGCTGCTTCAGGAGGTCCGTGCAGCAGCGCAGCATAGTGAGGGTCTTGAGGCCCAGGAAGTCGAACTTCACCAGCCCCGCCTGCTCGACCCACTTCATGTTGAACTGGGTGACCCGCATGCCGGTCTTCGGGTCCCGGTAGAGCGGGACCAGCTCTTCGAGCGGCCGGTCGCCGATCACCACGCCGGCGGCGTGGGTCGAGGCGTGGCGGTGCAGGCCCTCCAGCTTCTTGGAGATGTCGATGAGGCGGCCGACGATCGGCTCCTCCTCCATGGCCTGCTGGAACTTGGGCTCGCCCTCGATCGCCTGGGCGAGCGTCACCGGGTTGGCCGGGTTCTGCGGCACGAGCTTGGTCAGCTTGTCGACCTGGCCGTAGGGCATCTCGAGGACGCGGCCGACGTCGCGCAGCACGCCGCGGGCGAGCAGCGTGCCGAAGGTGATGATCTGCCCGACCTGCCCCTCGCCGTAGCGCTGCTGCACGTAGCGGATCACCCGCTCGCGGCCCTCGACGCAGAAGTCGATGTCGAAATCCGGCATCGAGACGCGCTCGGGGTTGAGGAAGCGCTCGAACAGCAGGCCGAAGCGGAGCGGGTCGAGGTCGGTGATGAGCAGCGACCACGCCACCAGCGAGCCGGCGCCGGAGCCGCGGCCCGGACCCACCGGGATGTCGTGGTCCTTGGCCCACTTGATGAAGTCGGAGACGATCAGGAAGTAGCCCGGGAACTTCATCTTGACGATGACGTCGAGCTCGAACTCGAGGCGCTTGCGGTAATCCTCCTCGGAGAAGCCCGGCGCCGTGCCGTGCTGCTTCAGGCGCAGCTCCAGCCCGGCCTCGGCCTGCCGGCGCAGCTCGGTCGGCTCGTCGGCCGAGACCGCCCGCGCGCCCGCGTCGGACGCCTCCGCCAGGGCCTCCGCCATGGGCGGCGTCTCGCCGGCCGCCACGGCGCCGAAATTCGGCAGGATCGGCTTGCGGGTCCGCGCCCGGACGGCGCAGCGCATGGCGATCTCGACCGTGGCCTGGAGCGCGTCCGGCAGGTCGCGGAACAGCTCGGCCATCTCGGCCCGGGTCTTGAAGGCGTGGCTCGGCGTCAGGCGGCGGCGGCGCTCGTCCGAGACGAGGCGGCCCTCCGCGATGGCGAGCAGCGCGTCGTGGGCGTCGTAATCGTCGGGCTTGGCGAAGTAGGGCTCGTTCGTCGCCACGATCCCGAGGCCGTGGCGGCCGGCGAGGTCGAGCAGCGCGGTCTCGATCCGCGCCTCCTCGGACTGGCCGTGGCGCTGGATCTCCACATAGAGCCGGTCCTCGCCGAAGGTCTCCTTCAGGCGCTTCAGGCGGTTGAGGGCGAGCTCCGGCCGGCCCGCCCGGAAGGCCGCGTCGAGGGGGCCCGCCATCCCGCCGGTGAGCGCGATCAGCCCCTCGGAGGCGCCCGCGAGCGCTCCGGCATCGAGGCGCGGCGCCTCGCCGAGGGCCGTGTCGAAATAGGCGCGGCTCGCCAGCCGCAGCAGATTGGCGTAGCCGGTCTCGTCCTGGGCGAGGAGCACGACGCCGTGGCTGGTCGGCGCCTGGCGCTGGTGCGGGTCCGCGGCCTCGAACGCCACCGAGAGCTGCACGCCGGCGATCGGCTGGACGCCCTCCCCGGCCGCCTTCTCGGAGAATTCCAGCGCGCCGAACAGGTTGTTGGTGTCGGTCAGGGCCAGGGCCGGCTGCCTGTCGGCGACCGCCGCCTTGATCAGGGAGCCGACCTTCAGCGCCCCTTCGAGCAGGGAATAGGACGAGTGGACGTGGAGGTGGACGAATCCGACCTCCTTGAGCTGGCGTGGCATGGCCGACCTTGTTCCAGGGTCGGGCAGCATCCCCGCTCGCCGGCCTCAAGTCGACGTGCGCCGCGCCGCCGGAGGACGATATCCACCGGTCGTGCCCCGGAAGCACCAGTTCGGCCCGGCCCTGTGGACAATCGGCGCCCGCGGGGCGATCGCCTGTGCATAACCCGTCCGCGGACGGAACCGGGCGGTCTTCGGAAAAATCCGGCTAACGAACCGGTGCCAAGGCTATCGCCCAGGCGCCCACCGCCGCGAATAGCATCCCGAACGCCATGAACTCGACCATTCCGGTCAGGATCACCCGCTTCAGCATCGACCTGCCTCCTGTGTTCCAGCCCTAGTATGTTCATGTTTTGTTCTATGTGAAGGGTCCGCGGGTCACAGGACGGCCCCGTTTCTTCGACAGGGTAAAAAGTGTCTTGATGCGGATCGGGCGGGCTGGCATGCCCCCGCCTTCGAGACGAGCTCGTCACCGGCTGGGGAGTTCGAAGGAGCAAGCCATTCCCGCGCACCGGACGGTCGAACGGTTCGACGTCGCCCTCGTGGCCGTCGGCACACACGGCGATGTGCTTCCGTTCATCGCGCTGGGGCACGAGCTCCTGAAGCGCGGCCACGGCGTCTCGCTGGCCGCCCCGGCCCCGTTCGAGGCGATGGCCCGCCGGGCCGGCCTCGCCTTCCAGCCCCTGGGCACGGTCGCGGATTACGAGGCGGTGATCCGCCAGCCGGACCTGTGGCACCCGCAGCAGGGGTTCCGCCCGATGTTCGATTACGCCCTGCGGGTGGCCGAGCCGGCCTGCCTGTGGCTCGGCGCGACCCGCGCCCGGGGGATCGACCTGCGGGTGGTCGCCTCGCCGCTGGGCTGGGGGGCGCGGCTCGCGCAGGACCTCTACGATCTGCCGACCGCGACGCTGCACGTCATGCCGTTCCTGATCGAGAGCCGGTACGATCCGCCGCGTCTGCCGGGCCTGCCGCTGCCGCGCGTCCTGCCGGCCGCCCTGCGGGCCTACGTGAATCTCGGCGTCGACAAGGTGGCGGTCGGCCCGTTCACCCTCCCGCCGCTGAACGCCCTGCGGGCGCGTCTCGGCCTCGATCCGGTCTACCGGCTGCGGCACTGGTGGAACAGCCCGACCGGCATGCTCCTGATGTTCCCCGACTGGTACGCGGAGCCGCAGGCCGACTGGCCGGGCCAGGCGGTGCAGCTCGGCTTCCCGCTGGTCGACCGGTTCGGCGACGTGGCGTCCATGCCGCCGGAGCTGGAGGCGTTCCTCGAGGCGGGCGACCCGCCGATCGTGTTCACCTACGGCTCGGCCATGCGCCAGGGCGCCGGCTTCTTCGACACCGCGGTGCGGCTGTGCCGGCGCATGGGGCGGCGCGGCGTCCTGCTCGCCCCGCAGGGAGGGCAGATCCCGAAGCCGCTGCCGGCCGGGATCATCCACCTGCCCTACGCCCCCCTGAGCGCCCTGCTGCCGCGCAGCGCGGCGCTGGTCCACCACGGCGGCGTCGGCACGGTGGCGCAGGCGCTGGCCGCGGGCGTCCCGCAGCTGGTGGTGCCCGTGGCCTTCGACCATTTCGACGAGGGGCGGCGGCTGAAGGATCGGGATCTCGGCGCCACCCTGAGCCGCCGCGCCTTCCGGCCCGCGCGGGCGGCGCGGGTCCTCGGCCGGCTGCTCGCCGACCCCGCGGTGGCGCGGGCCTGCGCGGCGGCCCGGGCGCGGATGGCCGACGGCCGCGA
>NZ_JBKFBI010000135.1:0-17517 GCF_053346095.1 Methylobacterium sp. A52T
GCGGGGCGGAGGGGGGTGGGGCCGGGGCAACCCGGCCGGCCTTTCTCTTTGTCCGCGCCCGCGATCGTGTCGCCCGGCATCCGAAGCCGACGTCGCGCCGGCAACCGCCCGGGCTCGACGGAACGCGGCGCAGGATCGACGTGGCAGGGCGGCTCCGCGCCGCAGATCCGGCCCTCGCGCCGCCCGCATTCTGGACAGGACGATCCAGAGCCCGTTGCGAGCGCGGGGTTGCCAAGCTTAACCGTATCGGCCAGCCTGTCCGTAGTTACTGCGTACCGACCCGAGCTGAGCCGGAGTGCCGATGCGAGTGAACCACCAGCGCCGTCTCCTCAACAAGGCCGCGGAGGCACGGGATTACCAGATCACGATCCGTCAGAGGCCGGACGCGTCCTGGCCCGGCGATCACAGCCGGCTGACGGCGCTCCAGAGCACCGGCCATCTCCGGCGGATCGATCCGCACGAGGGTCCGGGTGGTCCGGTGGCGGTCTGGCAGATCACCGCGGCCGGCCTCTCCCAGCTCCAAGCTCTCACGTCGGGAGCCGAGTGATGGCGTCCGTCAAGATCCGCGCGACCGACGACGGGACCTTCGTGGTCTACCGCAACGGCTCCGCCGTCGCGTCGGGATTGACCCGCGAGCAGGCCGAGCGCTGCGCGACGGTCCTGGGCTGGATCGCACAGGGGCGCTGACGGCGCGCGGTGGCTATTCGGCGGCCGTCCCGTGGACCGCGTCGCCGAGAGCCTCACGCCGCGCGCTGTTCAGGACGCGCTGACGCGCTTTCGGATCCTGTATCGCGTGCCAGAGGCGGAAGAGCTCGTGCGTCATGCCGAGGTCGACGGCCTCGCCATCCGGTCCGTAGAAGGCCTCGACCGGACAGCCAATGACGGCTGCGATCTCGCGCAGGCGCGCGACAGCTCGAGCATCGATCGTCATTGGAGACAGAATTCCTACACGCCGGACGCGCAAGGGCTATCATTGCCCAACCCTGAGCAGCAAGGGATCACCCTGTACCAGGCCTGATCCGATCGTATCAGTTCGAACACTTCTCGGCATATGGTCGACACGCTGCGCGAGCGGGTTGCAGCGCGCATGACCTCACGAAAGCGTGAACATTCTCCGCACCGCCCGACGCCAGCGGCGTGCCAGCGTCCGCGATCTGGCTGGCCGCGGCGCGGCTCGTCGTGTCGCGCGGCCCGGCAGACCGGAACCGGCGGCACGAATCCGCGCCCCGACCTGTCCTCGCGTGCGCTGAACGGGTGATCGTGAAGCAATCGGCGGGACAGCTGCCGCGGAATTAGCGGATGGAAGCTTCCCGTTAACGAAGCGTAAACCTTTGTGACGTGATCCTAGGACGGTGGACGGGCACGGGATCCGACCACTCAGATCGGGCGAGGCTCCGATGATCGTCTTGATAGCCGCAGCCATCGTCAGCGGTCTCGCGACAGCCGCGATCCTGGCTCCGGTGAGCGCCCTCGCCGCGCTGATCATCGCACCGCTGGCAGCCAGCGCGTCGGCCATCCTCGCCTGCATCTTCATCGCTTGGCGCAACACGCGCGACGATGTCGGGCCGCCCAACCTCGAGACGCAGGCCGACGCGATGGTGGCGGTCCTGTGCGAGGTTGCCCAGCAGGGCAAGATCGTCCCGGTCGCCGCGCCGGTCCGGGTCCGCGGCCACCGGTCGGCCTGATCCCGGAGTGCCGCGGGCGGCGTATCGCCGGCCCGGTCCCGATCCCAACGGCACCGGTCGCGGCCCATCCTGCTCGGGAGGAGGCCGTCCGTCCCCCTCTCCGTCCTCCGATCTCTCCCCCGAGCGCGGTCAGTCAGGCATCGCGCAGGACGGAAGAGACGCTGGGCGTCGTTCTGTTCGAGCGGGTGGGTCAGGGCATCGCGCCGACCCCGGCCGGATAGGCTTTGTGCGGCCGTGTCGGGCGCGCCTTCGCCGAGTTGAACCGCTGCTCCGACCTCGGGGCGCCGCGGCTGGCGCGATTCCTGAGCGCCCATCCGGATTTCGAGGTGCGGCTCGCCGCCGGCATCGACTATGCCCGTCTCATCACCGACGCGTTCGACGCCGACATCGTCTCAGGACCGCCCCGCGGCGAGGATCCGGTGCGGATGCCGCTGGGTCCGGAAACCGTCACGCTGCTCCGCGACCCGCTCGGGCGGCCCGCATCCGCGAGCCGGCCGAGTTGCTGGCGCAGGTTCGCGCGGCTGAACGGCAGAGATTCCACAAGGGCCGGAAAACGAAGTACGGCGACGGGGCGCGGTCGCGTCGTGAGGATGTGTCGGGCAAACTGACCGGGACCGTTTTCCGCAGGATCGGATAACGGTATCGGAGAACGCAGGCGCGCCGAGACGCACCGCAAGGCACACGCGAAGACGCATGTGGGGCCGATCCCGCCGCCAGCGGCATCGGGAGCGGCCCCCACGGAGGGGCGCCATGCAGATCGATGTTGCGGCCGTCGAGTCGACGGCGGGGATTGAATTTTCGGGACCGCCGCTGCGCGCCCGGGGCTGGCTGCGCCGGGTGGATGCCGCGCTCGGCCACCTCGTGGAGATCCCGGCGGCACTGCTCGTCCTGGCCGAGATCGGGGTGCTGCTCAGCGGTGTCGTCAGCCGCTACGTGTTCCGCGATCCCATCATCTGGTCGGACGAACTCGCCTCGATCCTGTTCCTGTGGCTCGCCATGCTCGGCGCCGTTGTCGCCTTCCGGCGCGCCGAGCACATGCGCATGACCGCTTTCGTCGCCATGAGCGGCCCGCGCCTGCGCGCCTTCCTGGAGACGGTCGCCCTGGTCGCCGGCCTGATCTTCGTCGCCCTGCTGCTCGAGCCGGCCTTCGAGTTCGCCAGCGAGGAGACCTTCGTGCAGACGCCGGCGCTGGAGCTGAACAACGCGTGGCGCGCCGCCGCCCTGCCGATCGGCCTCGGCCTCATGCTGATCGTGGCGCTGATCCGACTCCTGGAGACCGCCGACTGGAAACTGACCGTCGGGGCGCTGATCCTGGGCGGCGGTGTTGCCGCCGCGCTCCTGGCGCTGCAGCCGTGGCTCGCCAACCTCGGGAACCTCAACCTGCTGCTGTTCTTCGTCCTCGGCGTCGGCGCGCTGGTCTTCTCCGGGGTGCCGATCGCCTTCGCGTTCGGCCTGTCGACCTTCGCCTACATCACGCTGACCACCAACGCCCCGTCGATGGTGGTGGTCGGCCGCATGGACGAGGGCATGAGCCACCTCATCCTGCTCGCCGTGCCGCTGTTCGTGTTCCTCGGCCTGCTGATCGAGATGACCGGCATGGCCAAGGCCATGGTCGGCTTCCTGGCGAGCCTGCTCGGCCACGTGCGCGGCGGCCTGCACTACGTGCTGGTCGGGGCCATGTACCTCGTCTCGGGCATCTCCGGCTCCAAGGCCGCCGACATGGCCGCCGTCGCGCCCGTGCTGTTCCCCGAGATGAAGGCCCGCGGCGCCAAGGAGGGCGACCTCGTCGCCCTGCTGGCCACCACCGGCGCGCAGACCGAGACGATCCCGCCCTCGATCGTGCTGATCACCATCGGCTCGGTCACCGGCGTGTCGATCACCGCCCTGTTCACCGGCGGCCTGATGCCGGGCCTCGTGCTGGCCGCGACGCTGTGCGCCCTGGTCTGGTGGCGCTACCGCCGCGAGGACCTGAGCCACGTCGCACGGCCCTCGGGCCGGGTCATCGGCCGCGCCTTCCTGGTGGCGATCCCGGCGCTCGCGCTGCCGTTCGTGATCCGCTTCGCCGTGGTCGAGGGCATCGCCACCGCCACCGAGGTCTCGACCATCGGCATCGTCTACGCGGCGCTGGCGGGCCTGCTGATCTACCGCCAGTTCGAGTGGCGGCGGCTCTACCCGATGCTGGTGACCACCGCGACCCTATCCGGCGCGATCCTGCTGATCATCGGCGCGGCCACCGGCATGGCCTGGGCGCTCACCCAGTCGGGCTTCTCGCAGACGCTCGCCGAGGTGATGAAGGGTCTGCCCGGCGGCACGCTCGGGTTCCTGTTCGTCTCGGCCTTCGCCTTCATCATCCTAGGCTCGGTGCTGGAGGGCATCCCGGCGATCGTGCTGTTCGGGCCGCTCCTGTTCCCGATCGCCCGGGCGGTGGGCGTGCACGAGGTGCATTATTCGATGGTGGTGATCCTCGCGATGGGCATCGGCCTGTTCGCCCCGCCCTTCGGCGTTGGCTACTATGCGGCCTGCGCCATCAGCCGGATCCATCCCGATGCCGGGATGCGCCCGATCGTCGGCTACATCCTGGCCCTGCTGATCGGGCTGCTCGCCATCATCCTCGTCCCCTGGTTCTCGATCGGCTTCCTCTGACGATCTCCACCGCGGGGGCGCGCCGCGCGCGATCAGATCATGCCGGCGCCGCCGGTCCGCGCGATCCGCTCGCGCTGCTCGGCGTAGCGTTCGGCCGCGGCGCGCCGCACTGCACCCTCGAGCCGGCTGACGAGATTCGCGAGGGTAGTCATCGTGCCGAGATCCCGGTCCTGACCGGGCGGGTCGCCCGGCGTGCTGCACTGCAATATGCGCGCGGCTCCGGGGACATGTCAGGGCCTGCATCTCGGAGCTGTCATGCAACGAGATCATGATGCGCGCGGAGGGACACGAACCGGCCCGACTTCCCACTCGGAGTGCCCGCCACCGGTCGGGTGCGCTGGGGTCGACGCGGCTCACTGAACCTGCATCTCGCATATGGAGGCCGATGCCGCCGCTGCCGTCTTCGCGAGCCGAGCGAAGCGACCCAGGGCGGCGCGACGTCGCTGAGCGTGGCGCCGACTGGATTGCTTCGCTGCGCTCGCAAAGACGGGGCGCCGCTTCAGGCGGAAGGGGCCGCGACTGCCCTATCGGGCCTGCGGCCTCGCCTGCCCGTCGAGGGGCAGGTCGCCCCGCGCCTCAAGACCCTCGCGGATCGCGCGCTTCGTCACCTTGCCGTAGCCGGATTTCGGCAGGGCCTCCCAGAAGAACACGCGCCGAGGCAGCTTGTAGCGAGCGACGGCCGCCGACAGCCACGCGATCAGTTCCCCCTCCTGCACCGCGGCCCCGGGACGCGCGACGCAGACCGCGACGCCGACCTCGCCCCAGGCGGGATCCGGGACGCCGAGGATCGCGGCCTCGGTGATCGCCGGATGCGTGAGGAGCTTCTCCTCGATCTCGCGCGGATACACGTTGGAGCCGCCGGAGATGTACATGTCCGAGGCGCGGCCGGTGATGAACAGGAAGCCCTCGGAATCGAGATGGCCGAGATCGCCGGTCCGGAACCAGCCGTCGCGGAACGCCGCCGCGTTGGCCTCCGGATTGTCGTAGTAGCCCGCGAAAACGGCCGGGCCGCAGACGCAGATCTCGCCGGTGGCGCCCGGCGGGCACTCGCGGCCCTGCACGTCCTGGATCTGGACCTGCATGCCGGTGCGCTCGAAACCGCAGGTGCCGACCTTGACGTCCGGCCCGTCCTCGGCCGCGTGCAGGCGGGGCGGCAGCACCGTGATGTTGCCCGTCACCTCGCCGAGGCCGAAGTATTGCACCAGCACCGGCCCGAGCACCCGCAGCGCGTGCTGCTGGTCCGCCCGGTACATCGGTGCGCCCGCGTAGATGACGTGGCGCAGGCTGGAATGGTCGTGCGTCGACACCGCGGGGTGCTCGGTCAGCAGCTTCACGATGGTCGGCACGGTGAAGAGGTTCGTGACGCGCCACGCCTCGACGAGGGCCCAGACCTCCTCGGGATCCAGCCGCTCGCCGGCGGTCAGCACCGTCTTGGTGCCGGCCGCGACCTGCGCGAGCTGGTGGATGCCGGCGCCGTGCGACAGCGGCGCCACGACCAGGGACGCGTCGGCCTCCGTCGTGCCCGGCATCAGGTCGCAGAGGTGATTGGTGATGACGAAGGCCATCTGGCCGTGGGTCAGGACCGCCGCCTTGGGGCGGCCCGTCGTGCCGGAGGTGAAGAAGAACCAGCAAGGATCGTCGTGCTCGACATCGGCGACGGGCGCGGCCGCGCCCAGATGGTCGGCAACGAGCGCGTCGTAATCGGCCCCGAAAACCGCGTCGCCGATCGCCACGACGCGATCGAGGTCCGGGCAGGCCTCGCGCACGGCGGCGGCGTGCTCCGGGAAACCCGCGCCGCAGATCAGCGTCGAGGCGCCGCTGGCACGGGCGAGATAGGCGATCTCCGCGGGCGTCTGCCGGAAATTGGCCGGCACCCAGACGGCGCCGAGCCGGAAGCAGACGAACATCGACTCGAACAGCTGGTTGCTGTTGCGTGCCTGGACCAGGACGCGATCACCCTTGGTCACGCCACGGGCGGCGAGCGCCGCCGCCATCGCGTCGACCCGGGCGTCGAGTTCGGCCCAGGTCCAGCGCCGCTCGCCCCAGGCGAGCCCCACCGCGTCCGGGAACCGGCGCGCGGCGCGGCGCAGGAAATGGGCGAGATTCATCACCCGCCGGGAGCACGGCGCGACCCCGCCGCGCGGCGCCCCCGCGGCGCTCATCAGGTGAGCTTCCCGCAGGCCTTCTCGAGCAGCGACCAGCCCTCGTCGCCGTACCGGCCCTTCCACTCGGCGTAGAAACCGGCCTTGCGCAGCTTGTCGCGGAAGGGCTCCGGGTCGGGCTTGTTGAAGACCATCCCGTTCTTCGACAGGTCCGCCTGCAGGTTGGCGTTGAGCTGGGCGACGTCGGCCCGCTCCTTCATCCCGGCGGCGTTGATGTGGCGGGCCACCGTCTCGCGCAGGTCCGCCGGCAGGCGCTCCCAGGCGCGGCGGTTCGCCAGGAACCAGTACCCGTCCCACATGTGGTTGGTGAGCGAGCAGTACTTCTGCACCTCGTAGAACTTCGTCGTGGAGATCACCGCCAGCGGGTTCTCCTGGCCCTCGACGATCTTGGTCTGCAGGGCCGAGTAGGTCTCGTTCAGGTTGATCGACGCGGGGGCGGCGTCGAAGGCCTTGAACATCGAGGTCCAGAGCGGCGAGACCGGGACGCGGATCCGGAAGCCCTTGAAGTCGTCGGGCGTGGCGATCGGCTTGGTCGACGAGGTGGTCTGGCGGTAGCCGTTGTCCCAGATCTTCTCCATGGCGACGAGGCCGGCCTTGGCGATCTGCTGGCGGACCCAGGCGCCGAGCTCGCCGTCCATGGCCGGCCAGACGGCGTCGTAGCTCGGGAAGGCGTAGCCGATGCCGTTGATCGACGCGTTCGGCACCAGCGTCGAGAGGATCAGCGGCGACATCGTGAAGAACTCGACGCTGCCCGAGCGCAGCTGGCTCAGCGTGTCGGTGTCGGAGCCGAGCTGGCTTGTCGGGAAGATCTTGAGGTCGAACCGGCCGCCGGTCTCCGTCCGCAGCGCCTCCGCCATCTCGCGGGCGCGGATGTTCATCGGATGCGTGTCGGGCAGGTTGTTGGCGTACTTGTACGTGAACTCCGCCTTCTGCGCCCGCGCCACGTGCGGGGCCGCCACGGTACCGGCGATGAGGGCCGTCGAGCCGGTCGCCAGAAATCGGCGGCGGGACAGGGGCGTGCGGTACGGGGACATGGCGGCCTTTCCGGTGCGGGCGCGGGGCCCGGCGTTTCCTCGGGTCCGCGTTGGTGCGGACTCCTGATTGCGGCCTCGATAGCCGCTGACCGGTGCCAGTCAACGGACTTTCGCGGCCGCGTCCCCGGGAATGATTGCATCCGGCCGCCGCTGATACGGGGCGGCCGGAGGCGGCCCCGGCCGCGCGAGACCGTGGCGACGCGGCGACGGCGCGGCGACGGCGCGGCGACGGCGCGGATGGCGCGGTCCGCGTCAGTCCCGGCCGGGCAGATGCACCGTCCAGGGTTCCTCGAAGGTGTGTTCCTCGAGGTTCACGCCCGGGCCGCCGCGGTCGACCACGACGAAGTCCTGCGGCTGGCCGTAAGGCGTCAGCACCCCGTGCCACGTGTTGCGCGCGTAGCAGACCCCCTGCCCCGGCGCCGTCACGAAGGCCTGGGGCGGGCCGGGACGGCCCTCCGCGTCCGGACAGACCACCACCAGAAACGGCGCCGCGCTCAGCGGCAGGAACGCCTGCGCGCCCAGCGGGTGCCGCTCGACCAGGCCGAGCCGCAGCGGCACCGGGTAGGGCTGCGCCTCGACCAGCCCGATCACCACCCGCGACCCCTCGCCCACGACCTCGACCGCCGCCAGATCGTGGAAGCGCCGCGCCATCCCGCCGTTCATCGGCCGCGGCGCCACCGCGGCGGCGTCGATCACCGTGCCGAACGGCGCGAAAGCCTCGGCCGTCAGCGGCCGGGCGACGACCGTGCGGGCGCCCGCGCTCACCGGCCGAGCCCGCGCGGCGCCAGCGCCGGGTGGCGGTTGACGTCCTTGTACAGCAGGTACCGGAACGGGCCCGGGCCGCCCGCGTAGCAGGCCTGGGGGCAGAAGGCGCGCAGCCACATGAAGTCGCCCGCCTCGACCTCGACCCAGTCGCGGTTGAGCCGGTAGACCGCCTTGCCCTCCAGCACGAACAGTCCGTGCTCCATGACGTGGGTCTCCTCGAAGGGGATCGAGGCGCCCGGGCGCATGCTGACGATGTTGACGTGCATGTCGTGGCGCAGGTCGTCGGAGGCGACGAAGCGGGTCGTCGCCCAGGCGCCGTCGGTGCCGACCATGCCGGCCGGCTCCACCGCCGACTCGTGGGTGACGAAGGACGTCGGCGCGTCGAGGCCGGCGGCGGGCTGGTAGGCCTTGCGGATCCAGTGGAAGCGCGCGGGCGCGTCGCCGTCGTTGCGCAGGGCCCAGGCCGCCCCGGGGGCGAGGTAGGCGTAGCTGCCCGGCCGCAGTGCGTGGCGCGCGCCCTCCAGGGTGAGGCTGGCCGTGCCGGCGACCACGAACAGGACGCCCTGGGCCTGCGGCTCCGGCTCGGGGGCCTGGCTGCCGCCGCCGGGGGCGACCTCCATGAGGTACTGGGCGAAGGTCTCGGCGAAGCCCGAGAGCGGCCGGGCCACGATCCAGGCCTGGGTCCTGTCCCAGCCCGGCAGGAGGCTGGTGACGATGTCGCTCATCACGCCGTGGGGGATCACCGCGTAGGCCTCGGTGAACACCGCGCGGCCGGTCATCAGCCGCGTCTGGCCGGGTAGGCCACCGCACGGGGGGTTGTAGGCTCCAGCGCTCATGGTCGGTCTCCGGGATTCGACTTCAAGCTGTAAACGTCTGTCGGGGATCTGGTCACGCGGTGCGCGGCTCGGCGACCGGCGCCTCGAGGATCTCCGCCGTGTCGGTGGTGTCCTCGCCGTTCAGGACGCGGTTGGCCCGCGCCCGGTCGATGTCGCCCTCCCAGGCGGCGATGACGACGGTCGCGACGCAGTTGCCGATCAGGTTCCCGAGGGCGCGGGCGATGCCGACGAACCAGTCGATCGACAGGACGAGGACCAGCCCGATCACCGGGATCTCCGGCACCGCCGACAGCGTGGCGGCGAGGACGACGATCGCCGAGCCGGGCACGCCGTGAGCCCCCTTCGAGGTCAGGAGCGCGATGCCGAGGATCAGTATCAGGTGGCCGAAGGACAGGTCCGTGTTGGTCGCCTGGGCGATGAACACGGTGGCGAGGGTCAGGTAGAGCGAGAAGGCGTCGAGGTTGAAGGAGTAGCCGGTCGGGATCACGAGGCCGACGGTGGATTCCTTGATGCCGAGCCGCTCCAGCTTGCGCATGACCTGCGGCAGCACGCAGTCCGAGGAGGCGGTGCCGGCGACGACGGTCAACTCTTCGCGCAGGTAGGCGAGCAGCTTGAAGAGGCTGAACCCCGCGAGCCGCATGATGCTGCCGAGCACCACGACCACGAACAGCGCGACCCCGGCGTAGAAGAGCATCACCAGCATGCTGAGCTGTTTGAGAGAGCCGACGCCGTACTTGCCGACCGTGAAGGCGACCGCGCCCAGCACGCCGAGCGGCGCCAGCCGCACGATGAAGCCGATGATCCGGAACAGGACCTCGGTGATGCGCTCCAGGCTGTCGGCCAGGGGCTTGCCGCGCTCGCCGAGGAGCGAGAGGCCGGCCCCGAACAGGATCGCGAGGAGCAGGACCTGGAGGATGTCGCCCTTGGCGAAGGCGTCGACGAAGGTCGTCGGCACGATCTTCATCAGGAAGTCGACGGTGCCCGTCACCTGCCCGACCCGGTCGGTGTAGCTGGTGAGCGACTTGGCATCGAGGGTCGCCACATCGACGTTCATGCCGTGACCGGGCGCGAAGACGTAGGCGAGGACGAGCCCCAGCGCGAGCGCGACGGTCGTCACCACCTCGAAATAGATCAGGGATTTGAGCCCGACGCGACCGACCTTCCGGAGGTCGCCCGCGCCGACGATGCCGTGCACGACGACGCCGAAGACCAGCGGCGCGACCACCATCTTGATGAGCTTGATGAAGACGTCGCCCAGCGGCTTCAGGGTGACGGCGAACTCGGGCCAGAGCCGGCCGACGAGGATGCCGATCATCAGGGCGGCCACAACCTGCCCGAACAGCGACCCGTACAAGCGCTTCATCGCGATCTCCCCGGGAAGGCTTGCCCCGACCCGGCCGCGATCGCCCCGCCTCTCCTGGGCGGGATCGGTCGAGCCCGATCGCGAGGCGCGGCGGCATTGTGCAGCACGATGCCCGGTCGCCCTTCCTGGCGGCAAAATCGTGCCGGACGATCTAGACGTCAAATATCTATTTCATTTAGTTTGAAACGCTCAGAGTTTTAATCTGACCATGGAACTGCGCCACCTCCGCTACTTCGTCGCCGTGGCGAAGCACCTGAGCTTCACCGCCGCCGCGGACAGCCTGGGTGTCGCGCAGCCGCCGCTCAGCCAGCAGATCCGCGATCTGGAGGCGGAGATCGGGACGGCCCTCTTTGAGCGGACGACCCGGCGCGTGGCGCTGACGCGGGCCGGTCACGACTTTCACGTTCAGGCGATCGGTCTCCTGGAGCGGGCCGCCGAAGCCGTCGAGCGCGCCCGGGCGATCGGCGCGGGCACCGCCGGCATCATCAATGTCGGCCTGACGGGCTCGATGCTGGCCGGGCCGCTCGGGCACGCGATCCGGGATTTCGCGCAGGTCTACCCCGCGGTGGATCTCCGGATCCACGAGATGTCGCCGGATCGCCAGATCGCGATGCTGAAGGCGGGCCAGACCGACGTCAGCTTCCTGCGCGCCCCGCCGCAGGATGCCGATCTGGTCCGGGTCCGCGCGTGGAGCGAGACCGTGCAGGTCGTCCTTCCGAGGGGGCACCGTCTCGCGCGGGGCAGGCTCCGGCTCGCCGACCTGCGCGACGAGCGGTTCGTGTTCCTCCGGATGTCCGATTCGCTGTTCGCCAAGTATCTCTGGGATTGCTGCGTCGAGGCCGGGTTCGTCCCCACCATCACCCATCAGGCCGTCGAGGCGGCCTCATTGACGAGCCTCGTCGCATCCGGCCTGGGCATCGCCATCATCCCGGAATACGTCGCCCGGCTGGCGCATGCCGACGTGGTCTACAGGCCACTCGAGGGACCCCGCATCCGCGCCGACGTCTTCGCGCTGTGGTCGCCCGCGAAAGCGGCTCTGGTCGGAAACTTCGTCGATCTGGTCCGCGACGGTCGGAAGACGCCCGCCGACTAGGCGGAAGGCCCGGGCCTCCGCGCCGTGACGGGTGCCGGCAGGACACGCGCGCCCCTCGGATCGCCGGCCGTGGCCGAGCAGCCCGATGCTTTTCCCTTCCTGAATTTCCTGTATCCGCCTTCTTTTCGGTTCGCCATATTCCCGAAACGAATCTGATACGCTATTGCAGCTCAAGGTCCGGAGCGCTTGAAGCCATAATGCCTTCCCAGTTCATCCGCTCCGCGGCCTGGGCACCCACGATTGCTTTGTCGTGGTTCTGGGGGCTCGGGTTTTTCTACGCGATCCACGTCACGCTGACATACGGCTGGCTCGGGTTTCTTGCCTTCGCCTTGCCGAACGCGGCCGGTCTCGGCCTGTTCGGCTGGGTGCTCGGCGCGCCCCGTCGGAATCTCGACGCGATCGTGGCCGCCGTGCAGGGCCCCTACGCCCTCCTGTTCATGGGGGCCCAGTTCTTCGCCGTCGCGATCACGATCTTCGGCTTCGCGGCCTACGCGTGGCTCCCCCTGTTCGGCCACGACGCCGCCGTGGGCGTGATCGCGCTGGTTCTCGTCGCCTGCTCGCTCGGCCACGCCGTCCCGCTGCGCGGGATCCGCATCGTCCATTGCGGGGCCCTGGCGGTCGGGCTCGCCGCGAGCGTGATCCTGCTCGGCGGTCTGTCCGCGCACCGGGACGGCTGGGACGTCCCGCTGCAGGCCTTCGACGAGCGCTTCTACGGGCTCGTCGTCCCCTCGCTGGTCGGCTTCCTGCTCGGCCCCTGGATGGACATCCAGCAATGGCAGCGGGCGGTCGAGATCCGGCGCTCGGGCGGGTCGGTGCGCGCGGCGTACATGACCGGCGCGCTCCTCTTCCTCGGTCTCCTGACGATCAACGCGCTCATCGCCGCGCGGGCGGGGCTCGGCATGCCGGTCACCTCGTCCGACGGCCTGTCGGGAGCCTACGCGGCCGTGGCGCAGGCGATCGGGCACGAACCCGCGACCGGCGTCGCGGTGGCCTTCGTGATCTGGACGGCGATCGCCGCCGCGACCACGATCGACAGCTTCTACAGCGCCACGCGCTGGCTCGGGATCTCGGTCACGGCGCGCAGCAATTCCCCGCTCCTCGCCTTCGTGCCGGCCGGCCTCGTGGCGTCGCCGGTCTGGATCCTCGGTGCCGCGCTCGCCACGGCGGCGGCGGCGATCTGGGCGAACCTCTCGCTCCTCTACCTGATGATGCCCTTCGCCACGCTCCTCGTCGGGGCGGCGGCGTGTCTCGTGTGCGAGACGCTCGGCGCGACCCGCCGCTACGACCCGGTCCTCAGCTCCATGATCGGGGCGACGGCGTGCCTGATCTTCGTGACGGGCTACCTGGCCCCGAGCTGGGCGTTGCTGGCCATCGCGCCGCTGATCGGCTTGATCGGCGCACTCCCGATGATCGCGGAGGTCCTCGGCTGGCGCGCGCCGCCGCCGGTCGCGGAGCTGATCCCGGCGGAGCGGGCGCCGCGGGCGGCGCCGGTGCCCGTGGCCGTGGACCAGACCGACGCCGTCGCGTCGCACGGGTTCGACGGGCACTGGTTCGTCCTGCGCCTCATCCCGACCTACGACGACACCAACTCGGTCGGGAACGTCTACTTCGCCAATTACGTGCGCTGGGTCGGCAAGGCCCGCGAGCTGTTCTTCAACATCTGCATGCCGGATTTCGACCTGAAATCGACGGACTTCTACATCCTGACGAAGTCCTTCCAGCACGACTTCCGCCGGGAGGCGATGGAGTTCGAGCCGGTCACCGTCCGCATCTCGATCGCGAGCCACAACCGGAAGTTTGTGACCCTGGCGCACGAGATCCACAGCGAGGTCAACGGCCTTCTCGGCCGGGGCGAGCAGTCGCTGATGTTCGTGGACACCGTCCACTATCGCCCGCTCGATATTCCGCGGGCGATCATCGAGGGCTTCCTGCCCTACTGGCCGAAGACGTCCCCGCACGCCGTCGCGGACGGCAGCGGCCCGACCGGCGTCGCGCCGCTCGGCGTCTGACCGCGCCTCACGCCGCCTGAACCGCCGCCGGGAGGAGTTGACGGCTGCGCGCCAGCGCGGCGGCCTGCTCGGCCGGCAGCGGCTTGCTGAACAGGTAGCCCTGGAACTCGTGGCACCCCTGCTCCAGCAGGCAGGCGCGCTGGGCGTCAGTCTCGACGCCCTCCGCGGTGATCGTCATGTCGAGGCTCGTCGCCATGTCGATGATCGCGTTCACGATCGCCGCAGCGCTCCGCTCCTGCGGCAGGTCCCGGACGAAGCTCTGGTCGATCTTGATCTTGTCGAAGGCGATCCGGCGCAGGTAGCTCAAGCTTGAGTAGCCGGTTCCGAAATCGTCGAGGGACAGCCGCACGCCCATCTCGCGGAGCTTGGCGAGCGTGGCGTTGATCGCCGGCGTGGCCTCGAGGAACACCGATTCGGTCACCTCGAGCTCCAGGCGCGGGGCGGCGAGCCCGCTCGTGCGCAGCGCGGAGCGGACGAGCTGGGTCAGGTCCGAGTGCCGGAACTGCCGCGGGGACAGGTTGACGGCGATGCGGACATCCCCCGGCCAGCCCGCCGCGATCCGACAGGCATCCCGGAGGATCCACTCGCCCAGCGGTATGATCACCCCGGTCTCCTCGGCGAGCGGGATGAACTCCCCGGGGGAGACGAAGCCGCGCACCGGGTGCTTCCACCGGATCAGCGCCTCGAAGCCGCGCACGCGGCACTCCTTGGCCGCCACGATCGGCTGGAAGTAGAGGACGAATTCGTCCCGATCGAGCGCGCCCCGCAGGTCGGCCGTCAGGGCGCGCCGCGCCTCGATCCGCTCGTCCATCTCGGCTTCGTAGAAGCGGTAGCCGTTCCGGCCCTCGCTCTTCATGCGGTAGAGGGCGAGGTCGGCCCGCCGCATGATCTCCTGGCACCCGTCCTGCGGGGCGATCGCGATCCCGATGCTGACGCTGACGGTCAGCCGGATGCCGTCGATGGTGAACGGCGACGCGAGCGCCTCGACGATGCCGTTCGCGAGCGACTCGATGCCGTGCAGGTCCCGGGCGCTCCGTCCGGTCGCGAGGACCGCGAACTCGTCGCCCGCCAGACGGGCGAGCTGGACGTCGGACGCCTCGAAGCTCCGCAGCCGCTCGGCGACCGACTTCAGGAGCCTGTCGCCGGCCGCGTGACCGAAGGTGTCGTTCACGCTCTTGAACTCGTCGAGGTCGAGGGCGAGCACGGCGAACCGGTCGCCCTGCGCCAGCCGTTCCCGCGCCGCCTCCTGCAGCTGATGGAACAGGACCCGGTTGGGCAGATCGGTCAGGGAATCGTGCAGGGCGAGATACGACAGCCGCTCCTCCGAGCGCCGCTTCTCGGTCACGTCGGAGCCGACGCCGCGATAGCCCGAGAAGGCGCCGGCCCGGTTGAAGGTCGGCTTGCCGCTGAGGCACCACGTCCGCCGCTCGCCGGCGATGTCGAGCTGCAGGTGCAGGTTCCGGAAGGCGCGCCGCTCGGCGATGCAGCCCCACAGGGTGGTGCTCGAGTGGCTCCTGGGGGGCGCCACCGGCGGCAGCAGCAGCCGCTCCAGGGGCAGGCCCATCAGCTGGCGCTCGGAGGAGCCGGCGACCTCGATCAGGCGCGGCGAGACGTGCTGGAGGCGCAGGTCGGCATCCGTCTCCCAGAGCCAGTCGCTGGCGCTCTCCTCGAACTCGTTGAGCAGGAGGTGGGTGAATTCCTGCTGCCGCTCCAGCTCGATCTGCGCGATCACCCGCATCGTCAGCAGCCGGCTGAGATGCACGATCGTGAAGCAGATGAAGATCGCGTAGAAGAACAGCAGGACCGCGACGTAGATGTAGAAGGGCTCCCCGGTCGTCGCGAGGGCGATGAACGAGCCGAGGATGATCAGGCCGGAATAGCCGATGGCGACGCGGGGCAGCACCGCCGCGCTCATGCCGGTCGCGATCAGGCCCGCGATGCTGGAGGCGATCAGGAGCCGCCCGTGCGCGTCGGCCCCGGCGAAGAGCATGACCGGGATGGAAGCCAGCAGGAGGCCGTAGGCCTGGGCGGCCAGCACCACGCCCTGGACGAACGAGGACGGCACTTCGAGGGGTTTCGGACGGGAGCGCCAGCGCCAGCACTGCTGAAGCGAGACCACCGCCAGGGGCAGGACCAGCGCCTCGAGCCCGGCGAGGTAGACCCGGTTGCCGGGTTGCCAGAACAGGTAGACGATGACCTGTACGACGCTGAGGCTCACAAGAATCGTGAAGGGAACCAGGCGGAGCGCGACGTCGAGCTGCTCGACGCGGGCGCGCGCGCGAAGGTTCGCGTCGAGTGGATCCGCTTTGCGATCGGTATCGATCAGGAAAGAAATCAACATCTCGCGCGACGCAAACGCCCTCTGAGAAACCTTTACGATCGAAAACTGCGGCTCTCGCTATTTAGATGCATACACAATCGCTCGCTTGCACAAGTACAAGTCGCTCGTCGGTTTACAACTCGTAAATATCGCGCCGGCACCAGGCGCTGCGGCTCGCATCCGCCGGGCGGCGGCGCTAAGAGGCGAGCGCGCTCCGGTCGCGGCTCAGGCAGAGCCGTCCGCGGGGCCGCGTAGGATGAAGCAGACGATGCCGCAAACCCTGGGCCTCAACCGCATCCTGGGCGGTGCGATCGGCGTCATCGCCCTGGTGTCGGTGCTGACCAGCGGCGCGGTCCTGATCACGGCCGATCAGCTGCGGGACGCGACCGATGCCCGGAGCCGGTCCAACCAGCTGATCCGCGCCCTCGACGGCTTCCGCGCGGCCATGCTCAATCAGGAGACCGGACTGCGCGGCTACCTGATCACGGGCCGCGACGGCAGCCTGGAGCCGTACCGCACGGGGCGCCAGACACTGGACGAGGCGATCGACAGGCTCAGGACCCTGATCGGCCACGATCCAGAGCGGACGCGCCTCTTGGCCGACGCGGTGGCCGCGGCCCGCAGCTGGCAGACCGAGGTCGGCGAGGTCGTCGTTCGAATCGCGGCCGATCCGGCGAAGCGGGACGAGGCGGTCAAGATCGAGGCGGACGGTCAGGGCAAGCGGCTGTTCGACACCTTCCGGGAGAAACTCGCGGCCATCGAGGGTCTTGAAGGAGCGGTTCGGGCCGCGCTGGCCGAGCGCGTCGCGCGGAGCGAGCGCAACGAGGGCCTTGCCCTCTGGGGCGGTACGCTGATCACGCTGCTGATCTGCCTGGGCATCGGGATCGCCATCAACCGCCTCGTCGTCAGGCCCCTCGTGGGGGTGATGACCTTCGTGGGACGGGTCGGCGAGGGCGACCTGTCCGGCCAGCTGGCGGCGGGCCGGCGCGACGAGATCGGCCGTCTGAGCACGACGCTGAACACGATGGTCTCGGGTCTCTCGGACCTGGCGCGGACGAACCGGGCGGCGACGGCGGACCTGAACGCGGCCGCGGCCGAGATCCGCGCCTCGGCGCAGGAGCAGGCCGCCTCGGTCGAGCAGCAATTCGCCGCCGTGCAGGAGACGGCCGCCACGGTCGACGAGATCACCCATTCGGGGGCGCAGATCTCCAAGCGCGCCACAGAGGTGATCGCCACCGCTCAGGCGACCGCCCAGACCTCGCGCCAGGGGCTGCGCGCGGTCTCCGACACCGCCAAGGCCATGGACGCGATCCGCGAGCAGGCGGAGGCGGTGGCGGGCAACATCGTCAGCCTGTCGGAGAAGACCCAGACGATCGGCGACATCATCGAGACGGTCAACGACATCTCGGAGCGCACGCACCTGCTGGCGCTGAACGCCGCCATCGAGGCGGCCGCGGCCGGCGAGAGCGGGCGCAGCTTTTCGGTGGTGGCCTCGGAGATGAAGCTCCTGGCCGACCAGGCCAAGGCGGCCACGGGGCAGGTGCGGGGGATCCTGGGCGAGATCCAGCGGGGCATCAACACGTCGGTGATGCTGACCGAGGAGGCGG
>NZ_JBKFBI010000136.1:0-17363 GCF_053346095.1 Methylobacterium sp. A52T
GGTTGAGCAGGCCCCAGCCGAAAGTGGCGTTCGGGGCGTTGGCAGGCCCGTCGCCGAGGTGGGTGGCGGTGGTGAACATGGTCTGGGCGATCTGCGGCGCCGTCAGGAACGGGAACGCCTGACGCAGAACAGCGGCGGCACCGGCCACGTGCGGCGAGGCCATCGATGTGCCGCTCAGGCTCTGGTAACCGCCACCGGCTTTGGTCGAATAGATACCTTCTCCTGGGGCGACGATGCACCATTGCGCAGCAACACCGCACAGGTTGCTGGTCGGGGAAATATTGTTATTCCTATCTACGTTTACAACGGCGACGATGTAGCCTGAAACGTCTGAGAAATCGATCTTGCTTTGATCGATTTTTCGACGATCTGGATCCAATACAGATTCGTAGATCGGCTCTCCGGTCTGAGGGTTGTGTCCAACGACGATAAGCTTTGTAATTTCTCTGTCGTAAAAAGTATAAACCCCACTGGAGGAGTTAGATGGTTTTATGTATGGCAGAAGTGCCGAATCGCTGGGACTTTGCGCTGTCCCGGGCTGATCCCGCCGATCATTTCCTGCAGCAAACACAAATAGCATGTCTTTGGCCGAGCCACGCTTGATCGCCTCGTACTGGACGATTTGAGCATTATACCAGTACTGTTGACTCGCGACGCTCTCATCAATTTGCCAAAAGTTTACCCCATAGCTCCCATTCAAGACACGGGCGCCGTTGTTGGCCGCATAGTCGATAGCTGCTGGAACGGCGAACGCCCCCAAGGTAGATGGTAGCGCAAGTAATTTGCTGTCGAACGCGACGCCCATCATCCCGATACCGTCGCGCGCGGCGGCAATCGTGCCCGATACATGTGTTCCGTGCCCGCGAGGGTCCGAATCTGTGAGCGTGTCGGGATCGATCCCCGGAAGAAAAGATCGCGAGCGGTCTGACAGCTGACCGGTGAATTCGGGATGGTTTGCGTAAATGCCGGTGTCGATCACAGAGACGACGACACCGCTTCCGGTAAAGCCTCGCGCATAGGCAGTCGCGGCGTTGATCGCCGCCAAGCCCCAATCGGCTCGATACTCCGGCGTGTCGAACTGGCTCGCCGTCAACGGTACCCCGAAGGCATCGACCGTCGAGGGCGAGCGCGCCGGCACGGTCTGCGCCGCGACAGGTCCCAGAACCAGCGCGAGCGTCGCGAGCGAGCTGCCGACCAGCAACCCGAGCCGCACGGCGCCGCGCCGCCGGGTTCCGGCGCCCGCGCCCCGGCTCGGATCACAGGATCCGGTCACACGCTCGACACCGCTATACTGTTGGACCACCGGACTGACCCCCGTCATGCCTGCCGCAAGCTTTGCACGGGGGTTAGGAAATGCGAGTTTAACGGACTATCACATCGCGGCCACACCCGGTGCCGCGCGCGACGTCTCGAAACGGGGATCCCCCTTTCTGGGACGGAAGGAACCACACCGCCGGCTCGCGGGTCACGATGATCGGACGTTGCGCCGGGGGCGTTCCGGTCGGGCGGCGCCCGCGTCGAATCGCACGCCGCCCCGGCAAACGACAGTGTACAGCCGTCCGGGCCGGCGGGAGACAGGAAGACTGTCCGGGTGGGCGCGGCTAACGTGCGGGACGACCGGACCGCGTTGCCACGCGTCACCTTGGGGCAGGCCCTCGTTCTTCATCGGTCGCGCTAACAGCAGGTGTCAGGCTCTACGTATGTCTTCCGAGGAGAGAAACCGGGACCCGGACGCGGCGCCGGCCGGGGGCGAGGCTCCGGGCGGCGAGGTCGCCTGCCTGCGGTTCGAGCCGCCCGGGGATCCCGCGGCGCTGGGGCGGGCGTGGCAGGACCATCTCGCGCCCATCTTCGACGTGAGCTTCCGCCCGGAGACCGACCTCACCGTCCCGATCGCGATGCGCAGCTACCATCTCGGCGACCTGCTGGTCGGCGACGTGGTGGCGCCGGCCCACACCCTCGTGCGGACGCGGGAGATGATCGGCCAGCAGGGCCTCGACCACATCCTGCTCCAGTTCTACCGGCGGGGGCAGAGCCGCGTGGAGACCGATCAGGGCAGCGGCCCCGTGAACGAGGTGCAGTGCATCGTCTTCGACCTCGCCCAGCCCGTGCGCATCGTGGCGGCTGCCGTCGACGCCACGAACGTCGTGATCCCCCGCGCCCTGCTGGAGAAGCAGGGCTGCCACCCCGACGCCCTGCACGGCCGCCCCCTCGACCACGACGGCGACCCGTTCGGGCGGCTGGTCCACAATTTCGTCGCCAACGTCGTCGCCTGCGGCGACCTCCTCGACCGCCGCGAGGCTCTGGCGGCCTCGGCGGCGATCACCCAGCTCTGCGCCAGCTGGCTGCGCGGGCAGGAGGAGGGGCGCCCCTCCCAGCACCAGGACATCCGGATCCGGGTCCGCCGCCTCGTCGAGGCGGAGCTCGGCAACCCGAAGCTGACGCCCGCCCTGATCGCGACCCGGCTCGGCCTGTCGCGCTCGACCCTGTACCGGCTGTTCGCCCCCAACGGCATCGTGGCGTATATCCGCGACCGCCGCCTCATGGCGGCGATGCGGATGCTCGTGCGCGACGATGCCCCCAAACCCCTGCGCATCTCGCAGGTCGCCTTCGCGGTCGGCTTCTCGGACGAGCGGACCTTCCGGCGGGCGTTCAAGCGCCGGTTCGGCTTCATCCCGAGCGACGCGTCCCAGCGCCTGGAGACCGGCCCCGAACCCGCGCCCGGCGCCGTCCTGCGCAACTGGATCGAGAGCCTCTGACGTGCCGCGCCGGTCGGCCGGCCGGCGGCGCGCCGGGGCGCTGTCCCTTTTCCTGTATCTCGCCCTGTGCTTCGCGGCCGCCGCGCCGCTCGCCGCGGAGCCCGTCCGGGCCGAGAATCGGGAGGCGGCGCCCGCGCTCCGCACCGGCGAGCCCGAGACGTGGCGGGTCGCGACCCATCCGGTGCCGCCCCTGGTCATGGACGAGGACGGCCGGCTGCGCGGGTTCAGCATCGATCTCTGGAACGCCATCGCGCGGGATCTCGGCGTCCGGACGGCCTACCTGCGCGTCGACGACCTGCCGGCGCTGTTCGCGGCGGTCTCGGACGGGCGCGCGGACCTCGCCATCGCGGCGGTGTCGATCACCGCGGAGCGCGAGCGGCGTTTCGACTTCTCCGTCACGATGCTGGAGACCGGCCTGCGCATCGCCGTCCGGGCGGAGCCGGACGCGACCGGCTCGGCCACCGCGCGGGCCCTCCGGGCGCTCCTGAGCGACGCCGCCTTCCTGCAGGTCCTGCTGGGGCTCGCCGCCCTGATCCTGGCGGTGGCGGCCCTGGTCTGGTGGCTCGAGCGGCGCCACCCCGGCGGCATGGCGGCGCGCTCGGGACCGGCGCGCGGCTTCGCCCACGTCGTCTGGTGGGCCCTGAGCAGCCTCGCCGCCCAGGCGGAGGAGATGCCGCGCAGCCCGCTGGCGCGGGCCGTCACGGTGCTCTGGCTGTTCACCTGCATCGCCCTGGTGGCGTGGTTCACCGCCGGCCTGACCAGCACGGCGACCGTGGAGCGCCTGCGCGGCGCGATCAACGGCCCGCAGGACCTGCCGGGCAAGCGGGTGGGCACGGTCGCCAACACCACCTCGGTCGCCTACCTGGCGGACCATTTCGCCACGCCGGTGGGTTTCGCGACCCTGGAGGAGGCCTGCGCGGCGCTGCAGGCCGGCACGGTCGCGGCGGTGGTCTACGATGCTCCCGCGCTCAGCTACTACGCGACCCGGCCCGGCCACGAGGCCCTGCGCCTGGTCGGCACCGCCTTCAACCGGCAATCCTACGGCATCCTGTTCCCGGCCAGCGACCCCCGGCGCAAGCGCGTCAACCAGGCCCTGCTGGGCCTGCGGGAGGACGGCCGCTACGACGAGATCTACGGCCGCTGGTTCGGCTCCGAGAGCGGCGAGTCCCAGGGTCGCTGATCAGGGTCGCTGATCAGGACCGCTGATCAGGGCCGCCGAGGCGCGGCGCGGTAGGCCTCGGCCGGGTGGCGGGCGGGCAGCCGGTCCCCCTGGCCGAACAGCTTCGCCCGCAGCGAGCCCTCGGCGTAGGCGGTCTTGTAGAGGCCGCGATCCTGCAGTTCCGGGATCACGAGGTCGATGAAGTCCGAGAAACTCTCCGGCACGACGATCCGGCTGAGGTTGAACCCGTCGACCTCGCCCTCCGCGATCCAGGCCTGGAGTTCATCGGCGATCGTCACGGCGTCGCCGGTGAGGACCGCGTAGCGGCCGCCGAGCTGCAATTCGGCGAGGAGGTCGCGCTTCGTCAGCCCGCGCCTGGCCGCCGCCGCGGTGGCCGACTGGATGGCGTTGCCCGGTGCGTAGGGGATCGGCTCGTCGAGGCCGTAGCGGGCGAAGTCGATCCCCGTGGAGGCGGAGAAATGCGCGAGGCCCGCCTCCGGGCTCGCGTAGGACAGGTACTCGTCCCGCTTGGCCTCGGCCTCCGCCCGGGTCCGCCCGGGGATCACCGCGAGGCCGACGAACACCTTCACGTCGTCGGGTTCCCGGCCGGCCGCGACCGCCTCGGCCCGGATGGCGCGGACGGATTCGCGAGCGCTGGCCGGGTCGCGGGCCGAGATGAACACGCACTCGGCGTGGCGGCCCGCGAAGGCGCGGCCGCGGCCTGAGGCGCCGGCCTGGTAGAGCACCGGCGTGCGCTGGCGCGACGGCTCCGACAGGTGGTAGCCTTCGACCGCGAAGAACTCGCCCCGGTGGGTGACCTTGCGGATATGGGCGGGATCGCTGAACACCCGCGCCGCCTGGTCGCGGCGCACGGCCGCGTCGTCCCAGCTGCCCTCCCAGAGCCGGTAGAGCACCTCCAGGTACTCGTCGGCGTAGTCGTAGCGCCGGTCGTGCGCCGGCAACGTGCCGCCGCTCTGGGCGCGGTGGGCGCTGTCGAGGTAGCCGGTGACGACGTTCCAGCCGATCCGGCCGCCCGTCAGGTGGTCGAGGGTCGAGAGGCGCCGGGCGAAGGTGTAGGGTGCCTCCTGGTGGACGTTGATCGTCACCCCGAAGCCGAGATGCTCGGTCACCGCCGCCATGGCGGAGATCATCACGGTCGGGTCGTTGACCGGGAGCTGCACGGCCTCCCGGGCGGTCACGTCGATGCCGCCGCCGTAGATGTCGTAGACGCCGATGATGTCGGCGATGAACAGGCCGTCGAACAGGCCGCGCTCCAGGAGCCTCGCCTGCTCGGTCCAGTAGGACAGCGTGTTGTAGTCGGCCGAGCGGTCGCGCGGGTGGGTCCAGAGCCCGTGGTTGATGTGGCCCGCGCAGGTCATGTTGAAGGCGTTCAGCAGGATCTGCTTCGTCGCGGCGGCCATCAGAGCGCTCCGTGCCGGGGCGGCTGCCGGCCGTCGAGGTGGTAGGCGCCGATCCAGTGGTACTTCCAGCGCACCGGATCGTGCAGGGTGTGGGTGCGGACGTCGCGCCAGTAGCGGTCGAGCGCCTCGGCCCGGTCGGTGGCCGAGGTGCCGCCGAGCTCGACCAGCTTGTTGGCCGCGAGCAGGCCGGCGCGGTGGCTCGCCGCCCGGGCCTCCGCCACCGCCACGGAGGCGGCCGCGACGCTGTCGGCGTCGGGGGCTTCCTGCGCGGCGTCCACGTAGCGGCCGGCCCGCGCCAGCAGGGCGTCGGCCGCCGCGAGGCGCACCTGGACGTCGCCCAGCGCGTGGAGGGTCAGGGGATCCTCGCTCGCCCGCGCGACCCCGGAATCGATCCACGGCCGGGCGCGGTCCCGCACGAAGGGCAAGGTCGCCGCGAAGGCGCCCGCGCCGATGCCGAGATCGATCCCGGCGTGCAGGATCTGCGCGAAGGGGCCGATGGCGGTGGGCCGCTCCAGCGAGGCCTGGAACGGCACCACCCAGTCGGGCTCCACGGCGACGTGCTCGAACAGGACCGAGCCCGAGCCGGTGAGCCGCTGCCCGAACCCGTCCCAGTCGTCGACCAGGGTCACGCCCGGCGCGTCCCGGGGGACGAAGACGAGGTAGGCGACCGCCCGGCCGTCCTCCTCGGCGTTGGCCAGGGTGGGGATGCGGTGGGCGTAGAGCGAGCCGGTGCAGTAATATTTGCGGCCCTCGACATACCAGCCGGCCGGGTCGCGCACGAGGCGGGTGCGGCGGGTGTGGTCGCGCGCGCCGGTCTCGGCCAGCGCGTTGCCGAAGCGCTCGCCCGCCAGGACGCGGCCGTAGAGGGCGCGCTTCTGGGCCTCGGTGCCGCCGTTGCGCAGCACCTCCAGGGCGTAGAAATGGTTCTGCGGGATCTGGCCGAGGGAGCCGTCCGCCGCGGCGATCCGGGCGATCACCTGGGCGACCGTGGCGCTGTCGAGGCCGGGGCCGCCGTATTCCCTCGGCACCGTGATCGCCCAGAGGCCGGATTCGGTGAAGCGCGCGATCTCGGCGACCGGCAGGCGGCGCTCCAGGTCGCGCTCGGCGGCGGCCTCGGCGAAGGCCTCCGCCAGCCGGTCGGCGACGGCGAGCGCCGCGGCGGCGTCCGGAAGGACCGGCACCGGGCGCGGCGGCGCGGGTGCCTGCGTGAAGGCGGTCTCGTGGGGCTGGAGCGGCATCGCCCGGTCCTCAGTTCCACTGGTGCCGGGCGGGCAGCACGCCGTTCAGGGCGTGGTTGCCGAGGAGGTGGTACTTCCACCGCACGGGGTCGTGCAGGGTGTGGACCCGGGCGTCGCGCCAGTACCGGCCGAGATTGTACCCGTCGCGGGTCGCCGAGGCGCCGGCGAGCTCGAGCAGCCGCTCGGAGGCCTCCAGGGCCGCCTCGGTGGTGAGGATCTTGGCCTGCGCCACCGCCACCGAGGCCTCGGCCGCGCTCTGGGCGGTGACGGGGGCCGCGGCGATCCGGTCGAGCGCCCGTCCGGCCCGGGCCAGGACCTCCTCGGCGGCGTGCAGGTCGACGGCGAGCCGCCCGACCTCGCCGAGGATGTGGGGATCCTCCGCGACGGTCTCGGCGGTGAAGGGATAGGGCCGGGCCCGGCTGCGCAGGAAGTCGAGGGCGGCGGCAGCCGCGCCCCGGGCGAGCCCGGCGTCGATCGCCGCGTGGATCAGCTGCGAGACCGGCCCGAACAGGCCCGGGCGCCCGGCCAGGGGCGCGAGGTCGATCGTCAGCTCCGCCTCGACCGGGGCCTGCGCGAAGATCACGGTGCCGCTCGCCGTGGTGCGCTGGCCGAAGCCCTGCCAGTCGTCGACCACCCGCACGCCGGGGGCGTCCCGGCGCACGAAGACCAGGAGCGGGCCGCCGTCGGGGCCGACCGCGCGCGTCGGGATCCAGTGGGCGAAGAGCGCGCCCGTGGAGTAGAAGCGCGTGCCGCTGAGCCGCGGGCCCTCCGGACCGGCGGTCAGCCGCGTGTCCACGCCGGTGATCGCCTTGCCGTTGCGGGCGGGGCCGGCATTGCCGATCCGGTGGCCGGCGAGCACGTCGCGGTAGATCCGCGCCTGCTGGGCGGGGCTGGCTGCGGCCGCGACCAGCGCCAGGACGCCGAACTGGTTCTGGGGGATCTGCGCCGCCGAGCCGTCGGCGGCGGCCAGGATCGCGAAGACCTCCGCGAGCGTCGCGTGCGAGACCCCGGCGCCGCCGTGGGCGCGCGGCACCGTGATGCCGCCGAGGCCGCTCTCCGTGAAGGCCGCGATCTCCGCCCAGGGCAGGCGCCGGTCGCGGTCGCGCTCGGCCGCGCCCGCCGCGAAGATCCGGGCCACGGCCCGCGCGGCCGCGATCGCCTCGGCGTCCGAGCGGATCCGGTGCGGCGGCGACGGCGGCGGCGGCGGCCGATCTTCGACCGGGTCGGTGACGGGATCGTCCAGGTGCAGGCTCATACGGTTTCCGGTTGACCGCTCGGGTTGGGACGTCCCGCCGTCATCGCGAGCGCTGCGAGGCGCCCCGGGGGCCGCGCGCGGTTGGAAGACGCGGCGCTGCCTGGATCGCTCCGCTCCGCGCGCGCGGACGGCGATGTCGAGGTCATCGACCGGGGACGATCCATGGGTGCGCGCTCCCGGCCGGATCGCCCAGGTCGGACGGTCTCGCTCAGCGGGCCCGGAGCCGCCGCACCGCGGTGTCGCCCGCGAACTGGACCGCGCACACGAGGGCGATCAGGATCGCGATCACCACCACCATCACTGTGGTGTCGAAGCGCTGGTAGCCGTACCGGATGGCGACGTCCCCGAGCCCGCCCGCGCCCACCGCGCCGGCCATCGCGGAGGCGCCGATCATCGCCACCACCGTGATGGTGAAGCCGGCCACGATGCCCGGCAGCGCCTCGGGCAGGAGCACGTGGGCGAGGATGTGCCGGCGCCGGCAGCCGATGGACTGGGCGGCCTCGATCAGGCCCGCGTCCACCTCCCGCAGCGAGACCTCGGCGATCCGGGCGAAGAACGGGGTCGCGCTCACCGAGAGCGGCACGATCGCCGCCCAGACGCCGATCGTGGTGCCGGCCACCAGCCGGGTGAACGGGATCAGCGCAACCAGCAGCACGATGAAGGGCACGGCCCGGAAGCCGTTGACCACGGTCCCGACCACCCGGTGGGCCGTCGGCGCCGCGAAGATGCCGCCGGGCCCGGAGGTGACGAGGAACAGCGCCAGGGGAATGCCGGCGACCACGGCGATCCCGGCCGAGACCCCGACCATGAGCGCGGTGTCGAGGAAGGCCTGCCAGAGGCGTTCGATCATCTGCGGCGACATGGCGGGCCTCCGGGTCCGGGGTGCTGGGGCGGCGGTGTATCGGTCGGGGTATCGGAGGAGCGGTCCGGCATCGTCTCACCCCACCGCCGCGTCGGCGGGGACGTAGCCGACCCGCTCCACGTCGCCGCCGAGCGTCCGCAGCCGCGCCTCCGCGTCCGGATCCTCGGCCGGGACGGCCACCAGCATCCGGCCGACCGCGTGGCCCTGGATCCGCTCGATGCCCGCCTGGAGCAGGCGCACCGTCGCCCCGGCCCCCGCGAGGCCCGAGAGATCCGGCGCGGCCCGGCCCGAGCAGGTGATCCGCAGGATCGCCCAGCCGCCCGGCGCGGGCCGCGGCTGCAGCCGGGCCGCCAGATCCGGCGGCAGCCCGCGGGTCAGGGGCTCGAGCAGCGCCCGGGTTGTCGGGTGCTCGGGCGCCCCGAACACGCGCCAGACCGGCCCGGTCTCGACGACCCGGCCGCCCTCCAGCACCACCACGTCGCTGCAGATCTCGCGGATCACGCTCATCTCGTGGGTGATCAGGATGATGGTGATCCCGAGCCGCCGGTTGATGTCGCGCAGCAGGTCGAGGATCGCCAGCGTCGTCTCCGGGTCGAGGGCGGAGGTCGCCTCGTCGCAGAGCAGGATCTCCGGATCGCTCACGAGCGCCCGGGCGATGCCGACCCGCTGCTTCTGGCCCCCGGAGAGCCGCGACGGGTAGGTGTCGGCCTTGTCCTCCAGGCCGACGAGGCGCAGGGCCTCCGCGACCCGCGGGCCGATCGCGTGCCGGGGGACGCCCGCGACCGTGAGCGGCAGCGCCACGTTCTGCCGGACGGTCTTGGCCGCCAGCAGGTTGAAGTGCTGGAAGATCATGCCGATGCGCCGGCGCAGCGCCACGAGCCCGTCGGTGTCGAGGGCGTCGATCGGGGCGCCGTCGACCAGGACCCGGCCCGAACTCGGCGCCTCCAGCCGGTTGACCGTGCGCAGGAGGCTCGACTTGCCCGCCCCCGAGCGGCCGATGATGCCGAAGATCGCGCCGGCGGGGATCGCGAGGTCCACCCGGTCGAGCGCCTGCACCGGCCCGGCGGCCGAGCGGTAGGTCTTCGAGACGGACTCGAACCGCACCGTGCCGGTCTCCCGGCCGGCCTCGCTGCCGGGCGCTGCGGCCGGGCTCCGGGCGGCTGTCGCGGCGCCCGGGCTCGTCCGCCCGGCCGCGGCCGGCGTGCCCGGATCGCGCAGGCTGTCGAAGATCAGGCCGACCATCAGTTCTGCCACGCCATCAGGTAGAGCTTGTCGCTGTTGGCGAAGGACTTGCGGATCTGCTGTTTCACGGCCTCCGAGTTCTGGAAGAGCGTCACGAATTTCCGGATCACGGGGTCCTCCTTGCGGGCGGCCTTGGTGACGAAGCTCACGGCGAAGCGCCGGTCCTCGATACCGGAATAGATCAATCCGCTGGTCGGGTCGAAACTGCCGGCCGCCACGATGAAGTGCGGGTAGCCCAGGGCGAGGTCGACGTCGCCGGTGATCCGCGCGAGCTGCGGCCCCTCGACCTCGGTGAACCGCAGCTTCTTCGGGTTCCCGACGATGTCGTCGAGGGTGCCGAGGAAGCCGACACCGTCCTTCAGCGTGATCAGCCCGGCCTTCTGGAGGAGCAGCAGGCCGCGGCCCTGGTTCACCGGGTCGTTGGCGATCGCCACCGTGCCGCCCGCCGGGATCTGGTCGAAGCTCTTATGCTTCAGGGAGTACAGGCCGATATTGGACAGGATCCCGAGCCCGACGATGTCGAACGCGTAGCCCTTCTGCTTGGCGGCGTTCTCCATGAAGGGGCGGTGCTGGAAGAAGTTCACGTCGATGTCGCCGGCGTCGAGGGCGACGTTGGGCGTCGTCCAGTCGCTGAACTCGACCACCTTGACGTCGAGGCCCTCGGCCTCGGCCTCCCGGGCCGCGACCGTGACGGCGTCGCCGTAGGCGCCGGGCACGACGCCGACCCGGAGGGACTCCGCCCCGGCCGGCAGGGCTCCGAGGCTGAGCGCCGCGACGGCGAGGAGGCGCAGGAACTTCATCGGGCGGGAACTCTGATCGGGATGAACGGGGGCAAGTCCGGCAGTCGGGCCGCGATGGTTCGCTCCGCATCCGAAGGCACGCGGACACGATCCATCAAGTCGACAGGCGCCGTCTCACGTGGATGATTGTCTCGCGTCAGGTTTAGATCAGCGCGGCCCGTCCCGAAATTCTAAAGATCGTCGTTCGACGACACGAACGATCTCCCGATACCCCTGAACCGGAGAGGCGCATGCTGCGCCCCCGCGGGGCTTCTCTCTGGCTCCTCTCTGGCTCCTCTCCAGCCCCGCGCGCGCGGTCTCGCGGGCGGTCCGGTCGCGGGGACGGGGCGCGGGGCCCGGGCGGGTCCCGGATCGGCCGTCTGGTCGCCGAATACGGGTCGGTCCGGCGGGCGGAGCGCCGGAACAAGCCTTGTCGGATCGGATTGAACCTGCGATTATTCAGTCATCGCAACGGCTTAGTGAAGATCATGCTCTTCCGCGAGCACTCCGCGAACGAAACCTTCTCCCCCATCCTCGATCCGGGGGATGAGCCTTCCCGGGTCGCGGAGATGCCCCGCCGCCCGGTCCCCGAGGCTTGGTCCGGCGTCGCCGCGCCGGCCCTCGCCCCGGGCGACGAGGTGGTCTTCGACCGGCTCGACCTCGCCGAGATCCTCGGGATCTGGCGCCATGCCCGCGGCCGGGTCGTGGGGCTCCACCGCCCGTGGGGCGCGGCCGCCACCGTGGACGTGCAGTTCGAGGGGCATGAGACCCTGGAACGCTACCTGCCGGACCTGTTCCGGCGCGTGCACTGAGGCGCGCCGACAGGCCCGCCGGCCGGCGGAGTCACGGGCCGACCCCGGGCTGACCCTGGGCCGACATCGCCCGGATCTGTCGGCTGAGAGGACAGCGAGTGTCTGTTTTCACGACACTTCGCGGCGCCGGGCGCGGATCGGGCCGGCGCTCACGAAAATGTAGGCCCCCACCGGCGCGCGTCTCCTCCCCGGGCCGGAACCCCGCCGGCTCCGAAACGTCGGGCCGGTCGCGACCACCGCGGCCGATCTCCCGGCCGGGGCGGACGGGCCTGTCCGGGGGGCACGATGGCTCAGGGAAACCACAGACGGCGCGCGGGCGCGCCATGACGGCGAACCACGGCGTGTTCGCCTTCGCGCATGTCGGCGACCTGCATCTCGAGCGGGCCTCCGACCCCCACGCCGCCGACCTGCGGGCGATGCTCGCCGAGGTGGCGGGGCTGCACCGACACGGTCTCCTCGACTTCGTCTACATCCCCGGCGACCTCGCCGAGGACGGGCGGGCGGAGCAGTACGCGGTCCTGCGCGAGGCCCTGGACCGGCACCCGGACCTGCCGGTGCGCCTGATCGCCGGCGACCACGACCGCCAGCACGGCACGATGGCGGATTTCGACGCCCTGTTCGCCGCGGTGGCGGGCAGTCCGCGCGGCGGCGGCCACGCGGCGCGGCGCCACGACCTGCCGCGCCCGCGAGACCCCGTCTCCGTGACGCACTACCACTTCGCCGAGACCTGGGCGGGCGTGCGCTGCCTGTTCCTCGACATGGTCAGCCCCGGCTACGGCCAGAAGGGCTTCGGCCTCGACTTCCGCCTCGGCCCCCACCAGCTCGCGTGGCTCGGCGAGGAGCTGGCCCGGGCCGAGCGGGAGGGCCAGCCCTGCGCGGTCTTCGCCCACACCTACCCGGACGACCTCTGCGTGCCCGACGAGCGGGCGGCGCTGGCCGGCCTGATCCGCCACTACGGCGTCCGCCTCGTCGAGATGGGCCATACCCACTACAACGAGCTCGCCCCGGACGGGCGCACCCTCTACGCCGCGGCCCGCTCGGTCGGCCAGAACGAGGACGGCTCGGTCGGCTACGCGGTCGCGGCGATCGACGGGCCGGTCACGAGCTGGCGGTTCAAGCCCCTCGACCGGGCGCTGCCCTTCGTGATGGTCACGAGCCCCGCCGACCGGCGCCTCGCCACGGCGCCCCTCGACGCCGCCGACGGCACGGTCTCGGTGCGCGCCCTCGTGCTGTCGGACCGGCCGCCGGACGCGTGGCGCTGTCACCTGCGCGTCGATGGCGGCCCGGCCCACCCGATGGTGCCGGACGGCCCCCGGACGGTCCACGCCCGCATCCCCTGGCGCGACGGCGCGCGCCGCCTCGCCGTCACGGTCGCGGACGGCACCGGCCGCACCGACACCGAGGTGATCGAGCCCGTGGACCGGAGCTTCGTGCCGCCGCCCGCGCACGAGCGCCCCGGCAGCGACGTGTTCCGCCTGCCGGCCTGGCCCGAGAAGGGGCTCCGGGGTGACCAGCTCGGGCCGAACCGCAACGGCCGGCACTGGTAGCCGGTCCCGCCCGAATCGCGGCACACCGCACCGCACGATCCACCCCACCAGAGGACCACCGCAACCGATGGGCGCGCTGACGCTGACCCCCAACATCGCGACCTGGACGATCGCCGCCCTCGCGACCCTCGGCGTCATCCTGCGGCCGTTCGCGTGGCCGGAGGCGATCTGGGCCGTGCTCGGCGCGGGCGCCCTCGTGGCCCTCGGCCTGCTCGCCCCCGCCACCGCCTGGGACGGCGTTCTGAAGGGGACCGACGTCTACCTGTTCCTCGTCGGCATGATGCTGATGTCGGAGGTGGCCCGGAAGGAGGGCCTGTTCGACTGGCTGGCCTCGATCGCGGTGCGCGCCGCCAGGGGCTCGGCGACCCGGCTGTTCACCCTCGTGTACCTCGTCGGCACCGTCGTCACGGTGTTCCTGTCCAACGACGCCTGCGCGGTGGTGCTCACGCCCGCCGTCTACGCGGCCACCAAGGCCGCCAAGGTGGAGAACCCCCTCCCCTACCTGTTCATCTGCGCCTTCATCGCCAACGCGGCGAGCTTCGTGCTGCCGATCTCGAACCCGGCCAACCTCGTGGTCTTCGCCGAGCACATGCCGCCGCTGGTGCGCTGGCTCGGCCTGTTCGCCCTGCCCTCGCTGCTGGCCATCGCCGCGACCTACGCGGTGCTGCGGCTGACCCAGGCCAGGGCCCTCCGCGGGCAGCAGGTCGCCACCGACGTCGAGGCCGTGTCGCTGTCCCGCACCGGCCTCGTGGCGGGGATCGGCATCGTGGCGACCGGCGGCGTGCTGATCGCGGCTTCCGCGCTCGGCCTCGACCTCGGCCTGCCGACCTTCGTGGCCGGCCTCGCCACCACGGTCGTCGTGCTGCTGCTCAAGCGCGGCGGCCTCGTCGAGGTGGCCAAGGACGTGTCGTGGAGCGTGCTGCCGCTGGTGGCCGGCCTGTTCGTGCTGGTGGAGGCCCTGGAGAAGACCGGCGTCCTGGCGATGCTGGCGGACCTCCTCAAGGGCTACGCCCACGCCGCCCCGGAGGCCACCGCCTGGGGGGCGGGCGGCCTCGTCGCGGTGCTGTGCAACCTCGTCAACAACCTGCCGGCCGGGCTGATCGCGGGCGCCGCCGTCCAGACCGCCCACGTGCCCGAGAAGGTGGCGGGCGCGATCCTGATCGGCGTCGACCTCGGGCCGAACCTGTCGGTGACGGGCTCCCTCGCCACGATCCTCTGGCTCACCGCCATCCGCCGCGAGGGCCAGGACGTCGGCGCCTGGACCTTCCTCAAGCTCGGCCTGCTGGTGATGCCGCCGGCCCTCGCGCTGGCGCTCGCCGGCCTGCTCCTCGTCTGACCCTTCCCCGAGAACCCGAAGGTCCGCGCGCGTGACGGCTGCCCTCCTCTATCCCTTCATCCTGGTGGCGGGCGCGCTGCAGGCGATCGGCAATGCCATGAACGCGCAGCTGCGCGGCCGCATGGTCAATCCGTGGCTCGCCGCGACGGTGTCGTTCCTGCCGATCGTCTTCGTGTTCACGACCCTGTTCCTCACGATGCCGACGCCGCTGCCGAGCCTCGACAGCTTGGGCAAGATGCCCTGGTACGCGCCGCTGGGGGGCCTGGCCGGTGCGGTCGCGGTGTTCGGCGGGCTCGCCTTCATCGACAAGGTCGGCGCCGGGCCGTTCAACGGCCTGACGCTCACCGCCAACATCCTCACCTCCCTGGCGATGGACGCGCTCGGCCTGTTCGGCCTGCAGGCGGCGGGCTTCAAGCCGATGCCCTGGCTCGGCGGCCTGCTGATGGCGGTGGGCGTGACCTTCATCGCGCGCTCGGGCGGCAAGAGCGACGGCGGCGGCTCGGGGGTCGGCGGCAAGCTGCTCTACCCGTTCATCCTCGTGGCCGGCGCCCTGATGGCGATCGGCGTGGTCTGGAACGCGCAGCTCCGCGGCGCCCTGGAGAATCCCTGGCTCGCCGCGACCGTGTCGTTCGTGCCGGTCGTGTTCGTGTTCGCGCTGATGTTCCTGCTGCGGCCGTCGCCGCTGCCGACCCGGGACGACGTCGCGGGCGTTCGCTGGTGGATGCCCCTCGCCGGCCTCACCGGGGCGGTCGCGGTCTTCGCCGGGCTGCTCTTCGTCGACAAGGTCGGGGCCGGTGCCTTCAACGGCCTGCTCATCACCGCCAACCTCCTGACTTCGGTGGCGCTCGACCATTTCGGCTGGTTCGGCATGAAGCGGGTCAAGGCCGGTCCGCCGCGCCTGATCGGCGCCGCCCTGATGGTCGGCGGCATCGTGCTGATCTCGCTGTTCTGAGTGGCCGGGGCGATGTGGACCCTCCCCGCCTGGATCCTGCGCCGGGAGACCCTGCTCCTGGCCGGGGCCGCCCTCCTGGGCGCGGGCGGGGTCGCGGCGTGGTACCTGCTCCAGGCGACGGTGCTCACCATCGCGGTCGCCCCCCGGGACGGGACCGAGCCCGGCCTGATCAAGGCCTACGCGGACGCGCTCGAGGCCGCCCACGAGAATGTCCGGCTGAAGATCCTGTCCTTCGACGACGTGCGCGAGAGCGCCGCCGCCCTGCAGGACGGGCGCGCCGACCTCGCGGTGGTCCGCCCCGACGTGCTGCTGCCGACGAACGGCCTCACCCTGGCGATCCTGCGCGACCAGGCGATGGTCATCGCCTCGCCCGAGCAGGCCGGGATCACGAGCTTCTCGAAGCTCGCCGGCAAGCGGCTCGGCATCGCGGCGCACCGGGACGCCGATCTCTGGCTGCTCCGGAATCTCCTCGGCTATTACGGGCTCACCCTGGAGGAGGCCGCCGGCCCGGCCCGGGACTCGACGGTCCTGCTGGTCCCGGTCGACCAGGAGGCGGTGGCCGGCGCCTTCCGCGAGAGGCGGATCGACGCCTTCGTCAGCATCATCGCGCCCTCGGCCCCGAAGGCGCTGGCCCTGGTCTCTGCCGTGCAGGGCGTCGCCCGCGGCGGCAAGGTGGCGTTCGTCGCCGTGGAGGATGACGGCGCGGTGATCGAGCGCTTCCCGCGGCTCCAGGCGGTCACCGTCCCGGGCGGCCTGTTCGGCGGCCGCCCGAAGTTGCCGGCCGACGACGTGAAGACGGTGGGCGCCTCGTACCGGCTGATGGCCCGGGCTTCCTTGAGCCGCGTCGTGGCGGCCGACGTGACCCAGCAGCTCTTCGAGAAGCGCAGCGCCGCCGCCCTGGCGACGGACGCCGCCGAGTACGTCCAGGCCCCGGCCTACGACACGACCGTGGCGGCCACCAGCGCCCGCATCCCGATCCATCCGGGGGCGATCGACTATTATGAGCGCGACCAGCACGGCTTCATCGAGCGCTACGGCGACACGCTCTACCTCCTCGGCGCGCTGGTGGGCGGCCTCGTCTCGGTGCTGGCCTGGATCCGGCAGCGCCTCGCCAGCCTGCGCCGCGAGCGCATCGACGAACTCCTGGACCGGCTCCTGGAGATCGCCGGGCAGGCCCGGGCGCTGCGCGACCCGGCGGCGATCGAGGCGCTCACCGTCGAGGTCGACGCGCTGGCCATGGACGTCGTCCGCTACGCCCGCGAGCGGGAGCCGGACACCCGCACCATGTCGGCGGCGTCCGTCGCGATCGACACGGCCAGGGCGACCATCGCGGATTGCCGGGCGCGGGCGGCCGAGGACGGGGCGCGGGCCGGGCGGCCCGTCCGGCTGCACGGCGCGGCCGGGGCCTGACATGTCCGTCCCCGCGCCCGCCACCGTGCCCGCCACCGCTACAGCACCGGACCGGAGCGACGAAGCGCCGGACGCCGCCTCCGTCCGGGCGCGTGTCGGCGCGCGCGTGGGGGCGCGGGTCCGGCGATCCCTGCGCTCGCGCACCGTGACCTGGATGACGGTGGGGTTCGCCACGATCCTGGTGATGACCGCCATCGCGCTCGGCGCCTTCGTGTACCAGCAGCGCGGCGTCGACGCCGTGCGCCACACCGTGGCGGTGGACGGGCGCCTCGCCCGGGTCCTGTCGGCGGTGCAGGACGCCGAGACCGGCCAGCGCGGCTATCTGCTCACCGGCGACGAGGCCTTCCTGCTGCCCTTCACCGAGGGGCGGCTGAACGTCGACCAGCAGCTCGATCTCCTGCGCGACCTCGTCCAGGACGACCCCGACCAGCGGGGCGACCTCGACACCCTGGCCGGGCTGATCCGCCGGAAGCTCGACGAGCTCGGCGCCAGCATCGCCCTCATGCGCGCCGGCGACGGCGCGGCGGGCCGCGCCCCGGTGGGGGGGGGGGGGGGGCAGGAGGGGGGGGGGGGGGGCCGCGCCCGGGGGGGCCC
>NZ_JBKFBI010000137.1:0-17276 GCF_053346095.1 Methylobacterium sp. A52T
TCGCGCAAATCAACGGACAGGGCAGACGCCATCGGCTCTCCTCCTCGGAAAGCCGACCATCGAATCACATCACCGCCGCGGCCGAAACCCTACACGATTCAATCCGGTCGGTGACCGCTCTAGAGCCGTTCCCGATCGGGTTGGGACGCAGGCGATCGGCGAGCCCGTGCCGAACGAGGCGCAGGTCCCCTCTCCCGTGCGGGAGAGGGACAGGGTGAGGGCTGAGAACAGTCCGGACGAGTCGCGGCCTGTACGCGCATCGGCGGCCTGTTCAGTCCTGATCCTTCGCCTCCCTCACCCCAACCCTCTCCCGCACGGGAGAGGGGGCCTGGCGCGGCTGGCGAGACCGGGCTCGCCGTCCTTCCCGACCGTTGCAACATGGTCGGATACGGCTCTAGCGAGGCGCGAAGATTGTCACGTTGCTGTTGATCTGGTAGGCGGCCGTCGGCTTCGTGTTGACCAACCGCAGATAGATCGGGCTCTCGCCGAGGATCGCGCCGAACGCCCGTGTCACCTTGAGCGGGAAGCAGCGTGCCAGCACCGCCGATGCCGCCTCCTCGTAGCGACGGTGCGCGTCCTGGTCACCGACCAGTCGCCGCGCGGTGGTGAGCGGCTTGCCCCGGATGGCACCCGTCTTGTCGAGGCCGAACCGGTAGGCAATCAGGGATCCCTCCGTGCCGGGCGGCACCGTCCAGCACGCCGCCATCGCCTCGCGGAACTCAGCCCAGTTGTTGACGGGCGCGACCTGAGATCGCGCCGGCAGATCTGACAGAACGGAGACGGATGCTGCGAGCAGCAGCGTGGCCAACGGTTTTGCCAAGGACACCTCCGCGATGACCGGCGTATCTCCGAAGTCTTCTGCACGAACAGGGCCGCGATCTCGTTGCCGCGGCTTCAGGTCATCGCCGACGGGGGAGGATGTGCCGTCGACCCCGATGCCAGTGAGCCGGGCCGATCCCGGGGGGTACTCGACGTCGCGCGTCCACCATCGACGCGCCCGGATTCGCTCACTGACGCGGTGCCGGCGCGGGGTTCTGCGGCGACGCCCCCGGCTGTGCGGGTGCCTGCGGGATCGCGTTCTGAGGCGGAGGCGGCGGTTGCTGACCGTTGCTCGCCGGAGCCTGATCGGTCTGCAGGGTCTGGTTCGCCTGAGTTTGGATCTTGTCGGCCGTCTGCTGGCTGATGAATCCGTAGGAGACCGCAGCGGCGAGCGCGACGGCGATCACGGCTCCGATGATGGTCTTGGTCAGCTTGGGCGACATCGTTGCGTCCTCCACGATCAAAGTCAGTCCGACGGCGGCTCCCGGTCAGATGACATAGGCGGCAACCGTGCCTGAGGTAGTTCCCCGGCCCGGATCACCGGCCGCCCGGCCTCTGAGATCGAGGGGTCTGCCGGGACCGGAGCCGTCGGGCCCGACATGCGGCCAGTGCCCGGGCTGGTGAGGGAAGGCGCGCGTGCCGGCCACGTCGGGACCCGACCCTGCCACCGGGTTGCAATCGGTTAAAGAACGGTTAAGCTTCTGCGTAGGTAATACGGAGGAGCGGTCATGAAACCAATCTATCCGCAGCGTGAGGACGGTCTGCGTATCCCGCAATCGACCGCGATCACAGTTTTCCCTCGGCACGAAGACGAGATCCTCCAGGAACAGATGCGGCGGCAGCACAATGCGCGTGCCCGCCACCGTTCGGCGCGCCGCCATCTCGCCGCGCGGGCCCATAGCTGAGGGCACGGCCATGGTCGAACCATTGCTCTTCATCGGCCTCATCGTCGCCGCTGTGGCTGCCGCGACCCGGCTCGGGATCGCCGCTGCGGCACCGATGACGCCGTCGCGTCTCGACGCGTGGGACCGACGCGCCGACGCGGACGCCTGAATCGGCAGCGTCCTCCCGACAGCACCGTCGTCGCGCCCGCGGACGGGCGGGCTGGACTCCAGGCGTCGCACAGCGCCGCGCCCGTCTTTCCGGGTTGTCGCGTCCCCGCCGCGGAGGTTTACGGGGGCGGCGCGTCGGAGACCGTGGCGGCGGCGCCTGAGACACCGATCGTCGCCTATGAGCCAGTCGATCCGTCGGCGATCCGTCCCGACGCGAAGGCCTTGGTCATCGCCGAGCGGGACGGCGACAAACTGACGGCGCTCCGGGCCGGCGTGGGCTGGGACGGCCCCACCCCGATGATCTAGCCGACGATGTGGCCGGCGGCTGTCGGTCGCCGCGCGGCCGCGGCGGCGCGGCGCATCCCGGAGGCGTGCCGGCGATCGCGCGTGGCGCCGTGGATCGCTCACCGAGAACGGCGTCTCAACTGATTTGGCGCAATCCAACGCAATAATCGAAGCAATAAGGGCGCAATCCAGCTTGGCCATATGACCGTCCTGAGACAGCCGATCCCCGGCTGCACGGATGAGGCAACCACCGATGGCCACCAAGATGATGACCAAGGGCATGACCGTCACCGACCACATCGTGGCTTGGTCGATGGTGACTGGCTTGGCGCTCGCCGTCCTCCAGTTCGCCCTGACCGCGGCGCTGCCGACGCACTTCGTGTGAGCCGCCGAGAGTAATGCCTGCTGAGAGGGGTGTGGGGATGGCTCGGGTTCAGGATAGGCGGAGTGTCGGCAGCGTGGCGCTGCGAGGCCTGTTGAGCGCGGTGTTCCTGGTGGCCGCCGGCATGAAGTTCGCCGCTGTGCCGTTCGAGGTCGAGGGCTTCGTCCGCTTCGGCTACCCGCTGTGGTTCATGGACGTGGTCGGCGCCCTGCAACTCCTCGGCGCGGTGCTCCTCTGGACGCCCGGTTGCGTCGCCCTCGGCGCCTGTCTGCTCGCCGTGCTCATGGCCGGCGCGGTCGGCAGCCATCTCCTCGCGGGCGACCCCGTTCTGATGCCGCTTCCCGCCCTCGTGCTTCTCATCCTGCTGGTCGGCGTCGCTCACGCGCGCCGGTCCGAGCTTCTGCCGTCCGGCAGCGACACGGAGATGCGACAGGCCTGACCGTTCCGACAGGGCGGATTCGGCCATTCATGTCCGCGCGGGGGCGCAGTGGGGGCGCAGTGGAGGCTCCTCGGTTCGAGCCTTGACCGGCGTGGCCGCGAGCGGAGCGACGGGCACGCGGCAGCCCGGATACCACGCCCTGGCCGCCGCGCCTCGGTGCCAGCGACGCGGAAATCGTCGCCGGGCGCCGATCGATCTGCGCCGACGGTCACGCATGTCTGCCGTGCCGGCACGGGTGTGGCGACCATCGCGAACCGCCGTTAAGCCCTCCGGCCCTACCGGCGACGCGGTACATGCGCCGGGCCTGGCCCATCGGGACCCCCATGAGAAAGTTGCTCGCGTTCGCCGTGGCCGTCGTCGTGTGGGCGGGTCCCGCGCTCGCCCTGGCTGATCAGCCGGCTCGGGATTGCGACCGGGACCCCGAGACGACGGGCGCGTTGCCCGGTGATCCCCGCAGTCTGTACCTGCCCGGCGAGCGACCGGTGAAGGCCGACCGAGACCCGCCAGAGGCCAGCTGGCAGGACGAGGCCCGAGAGACGTCCGAGCAGCGCAGGCGCGATCTCCTCGCCTGCGGCGTGGACTGAGGCTGCAGGCCGATCACCGCGACGGAAGGATCGGCGGCGGCAGCGTCAGCCTGGGACATCTTCGGTTCCCCGCCGGTGACGATCCCCTAACCGGGCCCAGGCACCGTGATGGCGGGCCGCGTTGCGTATCGGCTCACGGGTGGTGACACCGGACGCTCCCCCGCCCCGTGACACGGTGGGTGGCGCAGGACGGCCGATGCTTGGGGGGCCTGCACGCATGAGGGACGAGCCAGACCAGACGCTCTCGGACGAGGAGCTGGACCGTCTGGCGCGCGAGCTGTTCGCCGAGGTCCGCGGCGAGTACTCGGAAGCGAAAGTGGAGCGGGCCCTGAAGACCGCCGGCGAGGTCGCCGGGGAAGTGCTTCCTGGGATACCGGACTGGCTGCTCGACGGTAGCGACGACGCCAGCGCCGGCGACAGCGGGACCTGAACCTCGCCGTGATACGCCCCGTCGTCGTCGGCCCGGCTCTCCCGGGCCGACGCGCGTTAGGCTGGGCACCGTCAATGCGGCACGGACCCTACGCCCCGCGCCGCCAGCACAGCCCCCAGTGCGCCGGCCAGCGTCTCCGGGGAGAACGGTTTGCGCAGGTAGCGAGCGCCCATCGGCATCTGCTCCTCGGCCGGCCAAGCCACTCCCGACACGATCAGGATCGCCAGTTCGGGCCAGCGCGCCGCGACGGCTTTGGCCAGGGTGAAGCCACTCAAGGGCTCGCCTGCCAAGTCCACGTCCGCGACCATGGCCACAAGTTCGGGACGGGCCGCCAGATGAGCCTGGGCGGCTTCGACAGTGGCGGCCTCCGCGACCTCGTATCCCGCGTCGCGAAGGGCTGCAGCCGCATCCATGAGTTGCACGGGATTGTCCTCGACGATCAGCACAGCGCGTTGCGACGCGACGGCGTCTGCCATCCTGGATCTCCACACTTCGTCGCCGCAGTAACGCAGCGGACCCCGATTGCGTCCCACGCAAACCTGTCCGATGGGGACCGGATTCGGGGCGATCACGCGCCGAACCCCTCTGCACCGAGAGCGCCGGGTGCCGCGGAACCTGCTCGGCCTCCTGGGGGAACGGCGCTGCAGGCGCCGACCAATACGGTATCGCTCACCGACACGTCACCGTAGCGGTCTTCGGTGAAGCGAGAGCGCCTGACCGGCGCCGGCAGGGATCGGACTCTTCGCGTGGCTGTCGGCGCGCTAGACCCGGATCTCCTCGATGGCGAGTCCACCGGCCCGGAGATGGTCGGGGATGTCGGAATGATCGTAATACCCCGCCTCGTGCGCCATGGCGTCGAGGGCAGCGAGCGGGTCAGGCGCCGAGCCCGTCCAGAGGATGGCGCCCGTCACCTCGTGCCGGATCTGAAACACCTTCACCGCAAGCCTCCCATGTTCAACGGCCGCGCAAGCGTAGCGTGAGTTCCGGGATCCGGAGGCTACCTACATCGGTCAGGATCCGGGTGCCCGGATTCGCTGCCGCGGCGTGGCGCATCTGCAGGGCTCCGCGGTCCGGGGCGGGTGACGTTCGCCCAAGGTCACGTCATCTTCCTCCTGCGCATCGCCATGAGCTCGGCTTCGAGCCCGTAGCGACCTTCGGAGCACAGGCGGACGAGCTGCCTGAAGTAGCCGCCTGGGTTCTTGATGCGGATCTCACCCCGGCGCACGTCGTCGTCGTGGAGCTGCGCGACGATCAGCACGAGCACCGAGGCCCGGAACGGGCCGAGGGCTTCGCACGCCTCGCCCCAGGCCGACGGATGCGCGCCGATCCCGCCCCGCATCAGCCGGCCGATCTCCATGACATCCGCTTCCGTCCTGAGGGTGACGCCGAATTCGGCAGCGACAGGGCAAGCAGCCGCGACGAGTGACGGTTCGAGCCCACGGGTCGGCTCAGGCTCCTTCTCGGGAGCCCTTGCACAAGGATCGGTAGGAGATCCGGTGTCTTGTTCTGAGTGACGGCTGGAATTGCCGGCAGAGGCGGCTTGATAGAAGCGATCCTCCGCCATGACTTGCAGTTCTCCCCAGGCGTCGAGAACGACGTCGGGGTCCGCGCCGGAAGCGCGTCTCCTCGGCGTGCCGCGCTCCAGGGCCTCCTGCGCCGCGAGCAGATCGGCGGCGTCCGTCGCCGGGAAGCGGGCGCGCAGGACGGCGAGGGCCTCTGACACCGCGCGGCGACGAACGGTCAGGAGATCGAACGCGCGGCCTCGCTGAGCGTCCCTCGCGGTCGCTTCCATGATCGCGGTCGCCCATTCTCCCTTCCGGGCGACGATGGGAGTCAGGTCGAAACCGTACGCGTCGATGACGGCGCCGCCCGGCCCGCGAATGGCGAAACGCTTGCCGTTCGCGCTGTCCCGGGGCGTGATGACCTCCAGGGCAACGAGGTCGCGCAGGCCGTAGCGGAGCGCGCGCTCCGACAGCCCGGTCATCCCGCACAGGTGCTCGTTCGAGGGCCACACCACCAGGCGTTCCCAATCCTGCTCACCCCACACGGCGCAGAGCGCCGAGAGGATCGAACGCAGGGCAGGGCGCAGGTTCAGGGCCTTGGCCGCGTCCCGGCCCGCGGCCGAGAGCTCCCTGCGCGAGACCGTCCGCCCGTCTTCGAGCGCACGTCTCCGGCCGGCGAGCGCGGCGCGCGTGAGCGGCCGGCCACCGGAATGAACTGTCTCCACCTCGTCCGCCTCCTCTCAGGAGGCAAAGCGGGACCGTTCACCCCGAAGGGTGTTCTTGACGACGGCCTGGGGGAGGGGGCATAAAGGGGGTGCGAATCGCCTGTCGCGCCCCATCCCAGGGTATGTCAGGTCCAAAGGCCTCGAGGTTCCCGCCTCGGGGCCTTCTGCTTTGCCCGTTACATCATGCCGACTTCTCCTCGAAGGCAGACGCGAGCGCCCACTCGATCGCCTCGGTACGGCTCCTGAACCGACCGTTCTGGATCGCCTGGTCGATGACGGCCTTGACCGACGGCTTCAGCCACACGTTCTGCTGGGTCATGCCCTTCTGCTTCAGGGCCTCCCTTCGACGTGTCTGACGGCGCGTGTCCGCCGCCTTCAGCTCAGCCAGCCGTTCCTCTGCGGTCATCGGTCCCCGCCCGATTCTGCCAACGTGACTGTTCATGTGGACCGATTCTGCAAAGTGAGTCCAGCGGCGGCCCGGATTCGTACGGGGATGGGTGGTTTTGTTAAGGGCGACCTGTTCCGCGGCGGCACCGGAGACCGCGCCGAGAGCCTCCGCGGCGAGGACGCGGGACGCGGCACTGCCCACTGGTCGGTGACGCCACGCCGACCTTCGTGCGACACGGGCGGCGCCTGGCGGCAGAGCGCCCGTCGAGGTGCCCGGGGATGACCTCTGGCTTGGATCGGGACGAGCGGCCAGCTGGCGGCGGCCGCGACCGAGACGGGCCCGAACCTTGCCGAAGCGCGGGGCTGAACCGCGGCGTTGTCCATCGACGTTGGCGGCCGCGTGGTGCAGTCGCTGCTCGCGACACGCCCGTGCGACTTGAAGCGCGATGGGGGAGGGGCGTCCCGCGTCGCCTACGCGGGCGCGATAGGGGCGGAGATCGCTTTGCCGGCCTTCGCCCGGCCTTTCCCCAGCCTTCGCGTCGCGCCCGACCTCGTCTCTCTGCCGGGGCCATCCGTCCGACAAGGATCGTCGAGCCGTCGAGGTTCGGCTCCGGCCAGGACCGCGGGACCGTTCCCAGGTCGCCGCCCGTCGGGACAGGCCGCTAGCGGGACATGCCGCTAGGGCGGGGCGTGGGTGGCACCTGTCTCAGCCATACCGGGGCCGTCGAGCGTAGAAGATCCGCCCTCGGTCGGGATGCCCGTCTCAGGCGAGATGCGCGACGAGCAAGGCCCGCGCGCGGCTCACCCGGCTCTTCACGGTCCCGGTCTGACAGCCCATCACCTCCGCGGCGGCCTCGTAGGTCAGGCCTTGGGCACCCACGAGGAGCAGGGCCTCACGCTGCAGCTCCGGCAGCTTGCCGATATGGGACCAGACGATCTGCAGATCGGACCCGTGCTCCTGGGCTGCGGGCGCCGTGAGCTGCGCCGCGGCGGCACCGTTCACGTCCTCGATCTCGCGCTTTCGCTTGCGGCACTCGGTGTAGAACTGGTTGCGCAGGATGGTGCAGAGCCACGCCTTCAGGTTCGAACCCGGGATGAACAGGTCCTGGCGCGCCCAGGCACGGAGCACAGTCTCCTGGACCAGATCGTCGGCGCGCGAGGCATCGCCGACGAGCGAGAGGGCGAAGGCGCGCAGGCCGGGCAGCGTTTCGGTCAGGCCCTCGCGAAACGCGGTGGCATCGTCCTGGCGCGGCCCCTCCAGCGCTGCATCGAGCCGCGCGACGAGGTCCAGCAGACGCGGCGGTGTCTGTGCCCGTGTCACGGCCTCGTAGGCGGCGCGCAGCTGCAGGCCGAGATGATCCCGCACACCGGTGGGCAGAATCGCGGGTTCCGGAGGGCCCTGTCGGCTCGGCCGATCGACTCCGCCGTCTTGAGCAACCAGCGTGTCCGTCAACTCACGTCCTCTCAAAGCGCTCGCCGCACGAACCGATCTCGGGCCGCCGTGAACTCCGCCTGACGAACCGGCGATCTGCAGCGGGCCATCCGCGGGAGTGGCCCGACCACGCGCGTCATCGAGCGTCCACCCCTCCAGATAGAACCCGCCACCTGACTGTACAGTGAACATCTAACCCCGCAAGCGGCGGATCGTTCTCTGCGGCCTACGCGTTGGGGCTCGCTCCCGTCCCTGAGGGCGGCCATGTTGAACCGAGAAGGAACCGAAGATCATCGCGCGCGGAGGTGAACCCCGACGTGGTCTGAGGCCGAGCGAGGAACAACGGACCGAGGTGTACGAGTCACATCGGCGAGAGGCGCACGTTCGCCGTCAGACTGCGAGCTGCGTGCGCGGTGCGGCGGTTGCCGGCTAGGTGAGGATCTATTGGGCAGCGTCGATGCCTCAGAATGTCGAATACTGGATCACCGACAGGCCGGACGGCCGCTTCGACGTTGTGGTCAAGCTCGAGTCCGGCAAAATTTTCCGCCGCAGCGGGTGCATCTCGCGGACCGAGGCCGATACGTGGATCGAGGGATTGCGAATGCTGATGGCGGCGATCGGCGCGCCCGTATCGGCTGTCGACGTGACGTCTGACGACCCGTCGCCCCTCGGATCACAGACGGTGGACGGTGCGGATCACTCCAGCTCCTGAGCTGCGCGGGCGGTCGTCTTCAGGCTGGGGCCGTCCCGCGCGCCCCGCGCATCCGAACGATCCGGGCTCGGGGAGCGTCGACGGCCTAAGGCTCGTTGCCCTCGGGCTTCGCGCGCCGATCGCCGAACAGGATCTCGTGGGTGATCGGGTCGTAGAAGCGCATCACGTTCCGGACGAACACTCTCGGCTCGATCGCCAGCGCCTCGGCCCACGCGCGGTACCGATCCGGAGGAATACGACCGCGCCCGGTCTCCAGCTGCGAGATGAAGGTGTAGTAATCCGCACCGACAAGAGCTGCGAGCTGTCGTTGCGACAGGCCGCGCGCCTCCCGCAGTTCCTTCAGATACCGTCCCCCCTCCCGACGCAGCTCCAGCACCTCCTCGGAATCCAGGCGTTGCTGATGGGCATACACGGGGTTTCGCCTTCCTGCCGACCGAAGCCACTCGGCGCGGCGCTTATACAGCAAACATCATATAGCTGGCACGGAGCTGCGCTGTCCAGATGCGCGGCGGCAACCGTCGTCCCCGCGTCGTCCCCGAACGGATCCCGTTGCTTGGCAGCTACCTGAATAGCGCTATCATCCCGTAAGGAACGATTTGGAGAATGGCGCCGGATGCCCCACTACCGGTGCATGTCTCTGGATAGCGGCCCATGAAAGTCGAGAATTGCACGTACGATTGCCGCTCGCGGATCTGAGCGCCCGCGGGTCACCGACGCGAGCAGCACGGGACCTGAACCACCGGGAATCGCCGATCGTGCCGATCGATCGCAGGAAGAGGGTAGAATGGGCGATCCTTCGCTGCAATCGGCATTGACCATTGGCCTGCGCTCGCTCCGGCCGGTCCTGGCGACCGCCGTGGTGTTCGGGCTCTTCATCAATCTGCTGCTGTTCGTCAGCCCGCTCTACATGCTGCAGATCTACGACCGCGTGATCCCCAGCCGGAGTGAGACGACCCTGGCGGGGATCACGCTGATCGCGGCGTTCGGCCTGGCCGTCTACGCGATGCTGGAGATGCTGCGCGCCCGCCTCCTGGTGCGCGGCGGTGTGGTGTTCGATCAGAAAATCGCCACGCCGATCTTCGATGCCGCCCATCGCGGCACCTTGCTCAGGCCCGGCGCGCAGCACGATACGGCGCTGCGCGACGTGGACGTCCTGCGGGAGTTCCTGACCGGCGCCGGCATGCTGGCGTTCTGCGATCTGCCCTGGATACCGATCTTCCTGCTCGCCTGCTTCATCCTCCATCCCTGGTTCGGCTGGATGGCGCTGGTGGGCGGCGGCACGATCCTCGGCCTCACGCTGCTCAACGAGGTCGCCACCCGTCGGACGCTCGACGCCGCCAGTCAGGCCTCGCGCGAAGCGGGGCAGAGCGCAGCCACGGTCTTTCTGAATGGGGAGGTGCTGCAGGCCATGGGCATGGTCGCGTCCATGCGCGGGCTCTGGGGGCGCCGCCACGACGACGTCCTGCTCCTCCAGGCGCGGGCCAGCGATCGCGCGGGCCTGATCGTCGCGGCCACGAAGTTCGTCCGCATGCTGCTGCAGACCCTGGTGCTGGGCATCGGCGCGTATCTGGCGATTCACCGCGAGATCTCGGCCGGGTCGATGATCGCCGCGTCCATCATCATCGGCCGCACCCTCGCGCCGATCGAGGCCGTCGTCGGCAACTGGAAGGGCTTCACGGCGGCGCGGGCGAGCTATCGGCGATTGGCCGATCTCGTGGCGGTCGCAGGCTCGGAGACGCGCCGCCTCGTCCTGCCGCGGCCGCGCGGCCTGATCGAGGCCGAAGACATCTCGGTGGCGGCCCCCGGCGCGACGCGCCCCATCCTCAAGGCAGTGAGCGTCCGGCTCGAGCCCGGCAGCGTCGTGGGGATCATCGGCCCGAGTGCCGCCGGCAAATCGACGCTCGTTCGTGCGCTCACCGGGGTCTGGCCCTTGCTGGAAGGCACGGTGCGCATCGACGGGGCCGACCTGAACCACTGGGACAGGGCCCTGCTCGGGCAGCATGTCGGTTACCTGCCTCAGGACGTCGAGCTGTTCGACGGGACCGTCGCGCAGAACATCGCGCGCTTCGCCGACCGGGACGACGCGCGCGTCATCGAGGTTGCCCAGCGGGCTGGCTGTCACGCGCTGATCCAGTCGCTTCCGGAGGGCTACAATACGGTGATCGGGCGAGGGGGACACGGGCTGTCGGGCGGTCAGCGGCAGCGCATCGCTCTGGCCCGCGCGCTCTACGGCGAGCCGAGTCTGGTCGTGCTCGACGAGCCCAATGCGAGTCTCGACCAGCCCGGCGAGGCCGCGCTGATGCGCGCCATCGCGGACCTGAAGCGATCCGGGACGACGGTGGTGCTGGTGACCCACAAGGTGAGCCTGCTGGAGGAGGCCGACCGTATCCTGCTCATGAGCGAGGGCCGCGTGCAGCTCTCCGGCACGCCCGAGCAGGTCCTCGCCCACGTCACCGGCCAGCGGCCGGTCCCGACCCTGGTGCCGCCCGTCGGCCCCGCGGCATCCCAGACCCGCCGCGGCTCCGACGAACAGCGGAGCGCAGGATAAGCGATGACCGTCACGCGCGCCGCGATCCCGAGCCCGTCAACCGTGCGAAGAAGGTCCGATCGGGACCGGTCGGGGCCCGCCGACCTGACGAACTGGCGCGCGTACGCCGTCGCCGGCTACGCGCTCATCGTCGCGACGTTCGGGGTGGTCGGCACCTGGGCCGCCGTCGCGCGCCTCGATCGGGCGGTCATCAGTCCCGGGGTGGTGGTCGCGGAAGGCAGCCGCAAAGTGGTGCAGCACCTCGAAGGCGGCATCGTCCAGGAGGTGCTGGTCCGGGACGGCCAGGCGGTTCGCGCGGGCGATGTCCTGCTCCGCATCGATCCCGTGCAGTCGCGAGCCAGCAACGATCTGCTCCGCGGCCAGCTCGACGGGGCCCTGATCCTCGAAGCGCGCCTCCGCGCGGAGCAGGGCCAGGCGCAGGATCTGCTCCTGCCGCCGGAGATCGCGGAGCGGCGCGCCGAGCCGGCCGTCGCCGGCCTGATCGACGACCAGGCCAGCCAGCTGTCGGAGCGCCGCGCGTCCTTCCAGGCGCAGCTCGGCCTCATCGAGGCGCGGGTCACGCAGCTGAAGACGGAGATTTCCGGGCTGGCGGTCGAGAGGGCCTCGGGCGAGCAGCAGGTCGCCCTGATCCAGCAGGAGCTGGAGGGCCTGCGCGGCCTCCGGGAGAAGAACCTCATCCCGCTCGCGCGCGTTCTGATGATGGAGCGCGAGCACGCGCGCCTCCGAGGCGTGATCGGACGGTCCGTGGCGGAGACCGCCAAGGCGCAGAACGGCATCAACGAGGCGGGGATGCAGACCGCGCAGCTCAAGCAGAAGCTGCAGGAATCGCTGACCGCGCAGCTCCTCGACACGCGCCAGAAGATCGCCGAACTGCGCGAGAAACTCATCGTGGCCCGGGATGTCCTCCGTCGGCACGAGGTCCGGGCGTCGCACCAGGGCGTCATCCAGGGATTGAAGGTCTACACGATCGGCCAAGTGGTCCGCTCGGGCGAGCCGCTGATGGAGATCGTTCCGACGACCGACCGGCTCGTGATCAGCGTGCAGTTCGCGCCGAACGATCTCGAGGCGGTTCATGCCGGCATGCGGGCCGAGGTGAAGTTTCCGGCTTTTCAGACGCGCCGCATGTCGGCGATCTTCGGGACGTTGACGATGGTGTCCCGCGACCGCCTGATCGACGACGGCACCAAGCAGGCCTATTTCGCCGGCACCGTGGAGATCGACGACCATCAACTCCCGGACGACGTACGACCACGCCTCCTGGCGGGCCTGCCCGCCGAGGTCGTCGTCTCGGCCGGCGAGCGCACGGCGCTCGACTATCTGGTGGCGCCGTTCTTCGATGCTCTGGGACGCAGTTTCCATGAACGATAGAGTCCGCTTCTCAGTCACTGTGCGGACGTGAGGTCCCGATGGGCGCGGTCATCTCGTTCTTCCGACCCGCAACGACGTGCCAGGGCGGCTGGTCGCAGCAGGAGCTCGCGGAATTCTACCGCGTCGAGGCCGCGCTGATCCGAGCCGGCCTGCAGATCGGCAGCGAGCAGGGCCTGAGCGACGAGGCGGATCCCTGGTTCGTCTTCTGCCGGCCGGATGGCGACGCCGTCATGCATTTCGCCAGGATCGACGGCAGCTACGTCATCGCGTCCGATGTCTTGGACAGCCCGATGCGAGGCAGCGACTTCCGCGCCCTCATCAACGAGATCGCCCGACGCTATCCCGAGCTTCTCCCGATCCCGCAGGATGCCCGCGGGACGAAGCTCTCGGTTCACCCGGCGGCGCTGCTCGCGGCTCTCGTCGCGGCTGCGGCCCTGAGCCTGTCGCCCGACGACGCCCGCGCGGATGACGGGGAGCGATCGACCGAGAGCGAGGCGCAGCCCCCTCACGCGGGCCACGCGCAACAGCACGGGCCGTCCGAAGCGCGCGACACGGGCGATACCGATGAGCGCGACAGCCACCGTAAGCAGGTCGGGCTGATCGTGTTCTCGGCCATGGTCTTCGCCGCGGATGCCCTCGTCGACCACCCCGCACAGGGTATCGAGGCCACATCATACCTCGGCGCGCGGGGCGCCATTAGCGCCGTCCCCGGCGACCAGGGCAGCCTGTCGCCGACGACGGGTGGAGCGGCGAGCCCCGTCCAATCGGAAGGACCGCTCGGCACCGGCCGCCACGAAGGTCCCGCGAGCGGCGCAGCCGGTCTCGTGACGGCCGAGTCGGCGGCGGTCGCTTCCGCCCGATCTGACGCCGCCGATTTCGGGCTCATCGGCCTCAGAGATCCGGCCTTAGGCCATGGACCGACCCGGGCAGGCGCGGAATCCGGATTTCAGCCGCTGGCACGGGGCGCCGAGGTGGGCCCAGCCCTCGCAGCGGGTTCATCGTCGTCTCCGGATGCCAGATCGGACGGCGGAGCCGCACCATCGGGGGACGCCGCGGCACAGGAACAGGGAGCCCCGTCGTCGAGCGCGACCGGTGAGGCGACATCGCTGGCCCAGAGCGTGACCCCGACGACCGGGCACGCGGCATCCGAAGCTCCGCCAGCCCCGGTCAACGGGCTCAACGCCGCGGCACAGCCCGAGTTGAGACACGCGCAACTCCCGGTCGAGGAGCGCTCCGGTAGCCCGGACAACGGTCTGCGAATGGGCGTCTCGCGGGAGGCAAGCGGACGGCACGACGCGGTCGCGGATGCGGATCCTTCCGGCGTCGGCGCAGGTGCATCCGAACGGGTGAAGCACGGGGTCGCCGGCGGCCCCAGCGCGGCGTCCGATCCGGGCCTGCGTCCAGCAGCGGGCCTCACGCAGCTCCGGGGGGACGCCACCGATCAAGGCCGCGGTCAAGATGGCGACGGGCCTGGCGGGAGCGCCGATGCGCCGGGCCATCTCAGAGAGGCGGCGGCCGCTCCACTGGACACGGCCGGGGTCGCGAGTCCGGATCAACCACCGGGTATCGTGCAGGCTCAGACAAGCACGTCCGATCCAGGCCGGACGCGGGCCGGCGAAGGTCCCGGCCGGAGTGCCGATGCGCCGGGCCATCTCCGGGGCTCGGCGCCGCACGCCCAGGACAACGACGGTCAGGGCACGGACACCGGCACGCAATCAGCGCGTCCCTCAGCCACCGTGCAGTCGAGCGGCGCGGTGGCTGAGCATGCGGCCGGCGAAGGCCCCGGCCGGAGCGCCGAGGCACCGGGGCATCTCCAGGGCCCGGCAGCGCACGCACAGGATGCCGGCAGCCACGGCACGGCCACCGATCCCACCCCCTCAGCACCGGCAGCCAGCCTGCAGGTCGAGGCCAGAGCCGCCGAACCGGATCACAGGCAGGCTAGCGAGGGATCGGTTCGGAGCGCAGTGGCGCCGGAACATGTCCAAGACACGGCACCGCACGCCCGGGATGCGGGCGGTCATGGCTCGGCCACCGACGCGGATCCGGTCCAACCATCGGCGAGCGCGCAGACGCAGGCGGATGTTGCTGATCCCGGTCACGCGCAGGCCGGCGCACCACCTGGACGGAGCGCCGAGGCGCCGGGACATCTTCACGATACGGCACCACCCGTACAGGATAGCCGCGGTCACGGCTCGGCCACCGACGCGGACCCAGGTCCGCCGTCAGCTGGTGCGCAGGCGCGCGCTGCCGATGCAGGGCACGGGCAGGACGATCGAAGCGGAGAGCCGCCCGGGCACCTCCAAGACAATGGACCGCACACACAGGGTCCCGCCGTCCACAGCGCGGCTTCCGACGCGGACCCAGCCGCTCCGTCAGCCAGCGCGCTGGCGCGGGTGCGAGCGGACGATCCGGGCCATGCTCAGACCGCCGAAGGCCCCGGCCGCAGCGGCGAGGCTGCGGATCACGCCCGAGAGACCGAACCGCATCTGCGGAACTCGGACGGCCCCAACACGGCGACCGGTCGGAACGCAGGCGCCTCGCCGAGCGGCACGCAGGATCGAGCGGTCGAGGCGGATCCCAATCCCCCGAACCTCGACGCGGGCCCGCACCACACAGGTCACGACACTGCCGGTGCGGCCGCGAACGTCGGCAACCCGGTGGCGTCAGACCAGTCGCTCTCCCGGCAGGGGTCGGGCGGCTCGACCGGCGTGAGCCGTGATCAAGAACCGTCAGGCGAGCCGAGTTCCCCGACGAGTGGGGGCAATCACGGTCCGAGACCGGTAGCCAGTATCGGCCCGAACGGCACCATCGAATTCGCGTCCGACAGCAAACCCGGCTCACCGGCCGGATCGAGCCACGCACCCGCGGACAGTGGCGTCCACGGAGACGTCGGCCTGATCGGGATTTCAGATCACGGCGCCCACGCCCACCACTTCGACCTCCACACCTGACGGGAAACCGAGGATCCGCGAACGGCAGGCACCCTCTTGGGTTCTCGACGGTGTCGCTCGACCGGGGAGCGCGAAGCACTCGATCTGACGAAGAGCGGTTCATATCTCGGCACACGCAGCAGAGCGCGCGTCGATGATCGGCGTCGCCACATCCAGCACCGCCGCGTCAGAGGACGTGGTCGTCGCCATTCTTCCTGCGAGAACGCTCTGCCGCTTCACCGGTCAGGGTCGATGCGTCGCCTGCCGGATGCAGCGTTGCCGACCTCCGTCGGATCCGCTGTCACACGCTTTGATGGCGAGAGGCTGCTCCGCATGATGGTGAATGTCCAAGCGCGAAGATGGCTGCGAGGACGAAAGCGATCCTGACGCAGCCAAGCCGTGAGCAGCGTCTCTTGAACCAAGTCCTCGACCTGATCGGCCGTCTTCGCCATCGACCCCGCGAATCGCTTCAGGTCGGGCAGCAACTGCACGAGGGCTGCCCGGAAACGGTCCGCGTCGAACGCTGGATCCAGATCGGCCGCCGCATTGAGATCCCCTGAGTGCGGACGACGCAGATGGGTTCCGTCGGGGCCGGACGCGGCAGGCGGACACTCTGGCCCGCCATCAGCCCTGAGGGACGGCGATCCAGCGACCCCACCGGGGAACGACCGTGAGCGCGTGTCCGGATGGCACGGCATGCGATGCTCGATTCCGCACTGACCAGAGGCATTGTACAGCGGCATCATAATAGAAGTTTGCTGTACAGCTCTCAAGGCCACGCCTTCGGCACAGCGCGGCCGTCGTTGCCGAGCGAACGACGAGCGGCTGAGGCGTTCGGATCGACGAGTCGGGGTCCGGGATCAGTCAGCGCTCGCGCGACGTGGGGAACCGCTTTCGCGGTTGCGCGCGATCTCTCGGCTGATCGGGATGACCTTGCGGCCGATCGCACGCGCGAACGCCCGTCACCGAAGGTGCCGAGGCTGCGAGAACTCGCACGGGGCGTGTGGAGCGACCGATGGCACGCAGTGCGGGCTCTTGTGAGCGTGCGGCGTGTCCGGGGGCCGGATCGGTGTTCGTGCTGAGGGAACGTGTGTTGATTGCGATGGGCGGGTCTGGCGGCGACCGACTCTCCCGTGTCTTGAGACACAGTACCATAGGCGCTGGCGTGTTTAACGGCCGAGTTCGAGATGGGATCGGGTTCTGGGCACGCCGCTCAGGCCACCAGACCGGCGCATCGCAATTCGTTTGGCACTTGGCGGCGCAGGGTGCTGCGACGGCGCGTGCTGTGTTCGGCAAGCAGGCAGCGGATCCGCTGCGGGTCTTCTTGTTTCGTGTGTCTCTGGCTTCGCCAGCCTTGCGGCTGCCGAGCCAGTCCGGACACGGATCACGGGAGCGATCAAGCCTGTCGGGCGATTAGTACCGGTCGGCTCAACGCGTCGCCGCGCTTGCACCCCCGGCCTATCGACGTGGTCGTCTTCCACGGCCCTCAAGGGAGGTCTCGTTTCGAGGGGGGTTTCCCGCTTAGATGCCTTCAGCGGTTATCCCGTCCGTACATAGCTATGCTGCACTGCCGCTGGCGCGACAACAGCTCCACCAGAGGTACGTTCATCCCGGTCCTCTCGTACTAGGGACAAAGCCTCTCAAACCTCCTACACCCACGGCAGATAGGGACCGAACTGTC
>NZ_JBKFBI010000138.1:0-16918 GCF_053346095.1 Methylobacterium sp. A52T
CCCGCCCGCGGCGCGCCGTCGCCGCCTGAGGCTCTCGCGGGGGCGTCCCGGCCGGGGCGCCCCTGCCCGCTCCCTGCCCGCTTCCCGCGGCCGCCCGGTCAGGACCGGGCGAGCGGCAGGCACACCGAGAAGCGGGCGCCCGGCGCCCCGTCGCGGGGCCTCGCGTCGATCGAGCCGCCATGGGCCGCCACGATGGTCCGGCAGATCCGGAGACCGAGGCCGAGCCCCTCGGCCCGCGTCGTGAAGAAGCCGTCGAACAGCCGGTCGACGGTGCCGGGATCGAGGCCCGGCCCGTTATCGACGACGTCGACCGTGATCGACCCGTCCCGGCAGACGGTCTCGACCGCGATCTCGGGCCCGGGGGTCCGCGCCTGCCGATGGATCTGGATGGCGTTCATCAGCAGGTTGACGAAGACCTGCTGCAGCTGGATCCGGTCCGCGACGACCTGCGCGGCCGCGTCCGCCGGGGCGACGGTGAGCCTGATCTCGGTGCGGTTCAGGTCGTGCGCCACGAACCGCGCGGCCTCGGCCAGGACCTCCGCCACGGCGACGGGCGCGCGGACGCTGTCCCGCTTGGCGGCCATGCGGCGCGTGCGATCGATGATGTCCCCGGCCCGCGTGACCTGATCGACGATGCGCTGGCATTGCCGCCGGAGCAGGTCGCGGTCGAGATCCGCGCGATCGAGCAGGCGCAGCATCGTCCCGGCGGTCATGCCGATCGACGACAGGGGCTGCCCGAGCTCGTGCGCGATCGACGCCGACAGCTCGCCCAGCGTCGAGATCCGGGAGACGTGGGCCAGCTCGTCGCGCAGCACCTCCAGCGACATCTGCCGCGCGACGTGCTCGGTGATGTCCACGAAGGAGGCGAGCCACAGGCCGGAGGTGGCGCCGTCCGCCCGCGGGACCACGCAGAACAGCGTCTCGAAGCGCGATCCGTCGAGCCGGACGCTGTGCGCCTGCTGCTGGAACGAGGTCGCGCCCGCCGCGAAGGCCCGGGCGGAATTGACCTGGGCGGTGCAGAGCGGGTCGAAGAAGCGCTGCGTGCGCTGCCCGATCATGTCCGCGCGACCGCCCGCGCCGAACATCCGCACCGCCGCCTCGTTGACGTCGAGGATGACCATCCCGTGCCGCAGGCGGTCGGCCACGTCCGGATGGGCGTCGAGGTGGGCGGCGATGTCGGTGATTCCGGCCGCCCGCAGCGCGTCGAGGGTGGCGACCCGCTCGCGGGCATCGACGACGACGAAGCCGATCGTCGAGACCTTCATGCAGACGAGGTACCACGCGTCGTTCCAGTCGGCCTCGCTGGCCACGACGATCCGGTCGGCCGTCGGCGTCAGACCGTTGCTCATGTCGGCGGTTCCCGGGGCCGGCCCCGATTCAGGCCCGCCGCGCCCCCGCTATACGGCATCCGAAAATCACGCTTCCAGTCGGGACGCGGGACTTTCGGGGGCGGGCCCCGGGGGGGCGTCGCCCCGGGTTATCGCCCGGGGTCATCGATCGGCGTCAGGTCCCCGAGAGGGTCTCCTTGGCCAGGGGCAGGCTGCGCAGGCGTCGGCCGGTCAGCGCCGCGACCGCGTTGACCACCGCCGGCGGCACGCCGGGCAGGCCGGGCTCGCCGATGCCGCCCATCGGCGCCCCGCTCTCGACGATCGCCACGTGCACCCGCGGCATCCGCTCCCGGTCGAGGATCGGGTAGGCGTCGAAGTTCCGGGCCTGCCGCTCCCCGTTCTCGTAGACGACCTGCTCCAGCAGCGTCGACGAGAGGCCGAGCGCCGCCGCGCTCTCGACCTGGCGCTTCACGATCGCCGGGTTGACCACGCGGCCCGGATCGATGGCGATCCAGAGATCGTGCACCCGGGCCTCCCCGTTCTCGAGCGAAACCTCGGCGATCGTCGCCGTCTCCGAGCCGAACGGCGAGGCCATCGACACGCCCCGCGCCCGCCGCGTCCCGTCCTGTGCCCGGAACGGCCCGCGCGTCCAGCCGCCCGCGAGGTCGGCCACCGCCTGCAGCAGGGTGCGGTGGCGGGCGCTGTCCCTCAGGAGCGTCATCCGGAGGGCGAACGGGTCCTTGCCGCCGGCCTGCGCGATCTCGTCGAGGAAGCTCTCGTAGAAGTAATCGTTCATCGAGTGCCCGACCGAGCGCCAGAACGCGATCGTCACCGGGTGCGGCACCTTCACGTAGGTGAGCCGCCGGTTCGGGATCGCGTATGGCTTCCGGTCGAGGCCCTCCACCACCGAGGAATCCACCGGCCCCTTGAACAGCGCGCCGAACCAGCGCCCGATCGGGCCCTCTCCCACCGCGGTGGTCTCCAGCGCCACCGGCATCCCGTCCGGACCGAGGGCCGCCCTGAACCGGGCGAAGCTCAGGGGGCGGACGGCGTCCATGCCGAACTCCTCCTCCCGCGACCACAGCACCCGCACCGGCTTGCCCGTCGCCTTGGCGAGCAGGATCGCCTGCGGGAACGGGCTCGCCGGCCCGTAGTGGAAGTGGCGCCCGAAGAAGCCGCCGAGCATCGGCGAGTGGATCCGGACCTGATCCGGCTGCAGCACGGCCGTCTTGGCGGCGACCTGCTGGAACAGCTCCGGCATCTGGTTCGGCACCCAGAGGTCGAGGCTGCCGTCGGGGGCGAAGCGCGCCACCGCCGAGGGCGGCTCGAGCTGCGCGTGGGCGAGGTAGGGAGCGTCGTACGCCGCCTCCACCACCTTGGCCGCGCCCGCGAAGGCGGCGTCCGGGTCGCCGGCCTGCTCGGCCGGGACGCCGGGGCCCGCCGCGTCCCGGAGGGCGGCCAGCATCGCCGCCGAGGAGAAGCCCGCCGAGACGGTGGCGACGCCGTCGGGCGCCGGCCGGGTCCAGGTCACCTGCAGGGCCTCGACGGCCCTGCGGGCCCGCCACCACGTGTCGGCCACCACCGCCACTGCGCCCGGCAGGCGCTCGACCGCCTGGACGCCCGGCATCGCCCGGACCTCCGCGGCGTTGGCGATCGCCTCCGGCTCGGTGCCGAGATGCGGCGCGTGCCGGATCGCGGCGTGGACCATGCCGTCGAGCCGGATATCGATGCTGTAGACGGCCCGGCCGGTGGACTTGTCGCGCATGTCGAGGCGCGCCACCGGCTTGCCGATCCAGCGGAAATCTTTGGGATCCTTCAGGGCGACGTCGTCCCGCGGCTGCAGCGCCAGCGCCGCGGCGGCCAGCGCGCCGTAGCCGAGGCTCCGGCCGGAGGCGGCGTGGATGACGCGCCCGTTCTCGGTGGTCAGACTGGCCTGCGGCACGGCGAGCTCGGCGGGCGGCGCCCCCCGGGGGGACCCGCCGGGGGGGGGGGCCGGGGCGGCCCCGCCGCCCCCCCCCCGCGGGCCCCCCGGGGGGGGGGGGGCGCCGAGGCGGCGCATGGCCTCGAAGCTGGAGCGTGTCGAGAACGACCCGCCGGTCATCCGCAGGCCGTTGACGACCGCGTAGTCGGGGCCGGGCGGGGCGCATTCCACCGCGAAGCGCACCGGGTCGAGGTCGAGCTCCTCGCCGATCGTCTGGGCGAGGCCGGTGTTGATGCCCTGGCCGCCCTCCACGAAAGGGCTGAGCAGGCGCACGGTGTCGTCGGGGCGGATCTCCAGGAAGGCCGTCACGCGGGTCCCGGGTTTCGGCGCGACGGCCGCCGGGCCCTCGGCGCGGGTCTGGGCGGCGGCCGGCGCGAGCCGGAGGCCGACCCCGAGGAACAGCGCGCCCGAGGCGGCCCCCAGGAAGCCGCGGCGGGAGAGGTTGCGCACCGGTTCGCGGCGATCCGGGCGGGCGGGGGGCGAGCGGTCGGTCATCGTGCGCCTCCTCAGGCCGCGGCCTGCCGCACGGCGGCGGCGATGGCGTTGTAGGTTCCGCACCGGCACAGGTTGGTCATGGCGCCGGCGATGTCGGCCTCGGTCGGCTTCGGGGTCTGCTTGAGCAGGCTCGTGGCGGCCATGACCTGCCCGGACTGGCAGTAGCCGCACTGGGGCACCTCGATGCCGACCCAGGCGGCCACGACCCGGGCACCGACCGGATCCTGCTCGATCGCCTCGATCGTCGTGATGGCTTGGTCGCCGACGCTCTCCAGGGGGATCTGGCAGGAGCGGGTCGCCGCGCCGTCGAGGAGCACCGTGCAGGCGCCGCACTGCCCGATGCCGCAGCCGTACTTCGTGCCGGTCAGCCCGAGGCTGTCGCGCAGGACGAACAGCAGCGGCGTGTCCGGTTCCGCGTCCACCGTGTAGCGACGCGCATTGATCGTGAGCTGGACCATCGTTCGACCTCTTGGAATGGGGACGCCGCGACGTGTCTCGGCGTGCGAACCGGCCGGGCGACGTGTCTTCGGGGACCGCCGAAGGCGCGTTCCGGATCGTGTGCCGTGTCGCGAGAGGTACCGCCGCCCCCGGCCGCGCGGAATCATACGAAGGTTAGGGGTCGTCACCCGAAACGGTGCCCCTCCGCGGCCCGTCCCCGGGATCAGGGCCGGCCGAGGACAGTCCATCGCCCCGGGTCTCGGCCCTGGAAGCTTCGCGCGGCGGCGCGCGGGCGGCCGGTCACGCTCCCGGGCCGCGGCCGCGGCGAACCTGCGTGTTCAGGGATCCGAGCCTTCGAAGCGGAGGGCGCGGGATCGCGGCAGGCCGGCCGGCAGAGGCGCCGACCGGAACGGGCGGTCGCCCGTCAGCGATGGGCCGAGCTGCGGCGATGGGCCGATCCGGCTCAATGATACCGAGGTTCGAGTCGGATCATCCGAGACTCGATGCGCACGAAACCTGCGCGCCGGACGGTCGGGACCGGTCTATCATACCGACGCATGATATCCGTCCGGTCGTGAGGCCTCTACGTTTTCCGCAGATCTCGGGATCGCGGAGGAAATACCATGGACGACCACTACGATGCCCTCGTGATCGGCAGCGGCGAGGGCGGCAAGTTCCTGGCGTGGCACCTCGCCAAGGCCGGCAAGAGGGTCGCGGTGATCGAGCGCCGCTGGATCGGGGGCTCCTGCCCCAACACCAACTGCCTGCCGAGCAAGAACGAGATCTGGAGCGCCGAGATCGCCCACCGCGCCCGGCAGGCAGACCGGTACGGCATCGAGACCGGACCGGTCGCGGTGGATATGGGCCGGGTGGTCGCGCGCAAGCGGGCGATGGTTCGCGACCTCATCGACATGCACCTCGACCGCTACCGCGAGAGCGGCGCGGAGCTCGTCATGGGAACGGCCCGCTTCACGGGCCCCAGAGCGCTCACGGTCGCGCTGAACGCGGGCGGCTCGCGCGCGCTGACGGCGGAGCAGATCTTCCTGAATCTCGGCACCCGCGCGACCATCCCGGACGTCCCGGGCCTGCGCGAGGCCGGGCCGCTGACCCATATCGAGGCGCTCGAACTCGACGCCGTGCCCGCCCACCTCGTCGTCCTCGGCGGCGGCTACGTGGGCCTCGAACTGGCCCAGGCCTACCGCCGGTTCGGCAGCGCGGTGACGGTGATCGAGCACGGGCCCCAGATCGCGGGTCGCGAGGATCCGGACGTGGCGTCCGCCCTCGCGCAGTTCCTCGAGGCCGAGGGGCTGGCGATCCGCACCGGCACGGAGGTGGTGCGCGTGCGCGGCCGCTCGGGCGAGACCGTGGAGATCACGGTGCGCGGCGGTGCCGGTGAGGCGGTCATCGCCGCGAGCCACATCCTCGTCGCGGCGGGGCGCGCGCCGAACACCGACGGCATCGGTCTCGACCGCGCGGGCGTGGCGCTCACCGAGCGGGGCGTCATCGAGGTCGACGATCACCTCCGGACGAGCGCGCCGGGCGTCTGGGCCATCGGCGAGTGCGCGGGCAGCCCGGCCTTCACCCACGCCTCCGCGGACGATTTCCGCGTGATCCGCGACACGCTGGCGGGGATCCCGCGCTCGACCGCGGGCCGGCTGATGCCGTCCTGCCTGTTCACCGACCCGCCGCTTGCGCGGGTCGGGTCGACCGAGGCGGAGGCGCGGGCCGACGGTCACGCCGTCCGGGTGGCGCGGCTGCCGATGGCGGCCGTGCTGCGCACGCGGACGACCGGGCAGACCGAGGGCTTCATGAAGGCCGTCATCGGTCCGGACGACCGCATCCTCGGCTTCACGATGCTCGGCGCGGAGGCCGGCGAGGTCATGGCCGCGGTCCAGGTCGCCATGCTCGCCAACCTGCCCTACACGGCGTTGCGCGACGCGATCCTCGCCCATCCGACCACCGCGGAGGGGCTGAACAGCCTGTTCGCGGCCGTCCCCGCCCGCTGAGGCTCAGCCGGCGGCGGCGGGCTCGGCTGCGGCGCCGCCCGCCGCGTCCGGCTCGGCCGCCGGCAGCTCGACCGCGAAGGTCGCGCCCGGCCCGTCGTTGTTCCCGCCGGTCAGCGTGCCGCCATGGGACTCGACGATGGTCCGGCAGATCGCGAGGCCGATGCCCATCCCGTCGCGCTTCGTGGTGAAGAACGGGCTGAACAGCCTGGGCAGCTGCTCCGGATCGATGCCGGTGCCGCTGTCGACGACCGCGATCCGCAGCCGGCCCGGCGCGGGGGCGGTCAGCGCGATCCGCAGTGCGCGGCGGGGCTCGGGCAGGTCGCGCACGGCGTGCAGGCCGTTCGTCACGAGATTGACCACGACCTGCTGCAGCTCGACGCGGTCGGCCAGGACGCGCGCCTCGGTCGCGGCGATCACCGTCCGCACCGTCGCCCCGGCCGCCAGGATCTCCCGGTCGAGGAGGGTCGCGACCTCCGCCAGGAGGGAGCCCAGGTCGAGGATCTCGGGCTGGCTGCGGTCGCGGCGGAGCTGCTCGCGCGTCCGCTGCACGATCCGGCTCGCCCGCATGCCGTCGCGGACGGCGCGCTCGGCCGCCCGCGCGGCCGCCTCGAGGTCCGGCGTCTCGCGCCGCAGCCAGCGCAGGCAGGCCTCGGCGCTCATCACCATGGCGCCGATCGGCTGGTTGACCTCGTGGGCGATGGAGGCGGAGATCGCCCCGACGGTCGAGACCCGGCCCGCGCGGGCGAGCTCGGCCTGGGCCGCGAGCAGGGCCTCCTTGGCGCGCTCCCGCTCGGTCACGTCGATCATCGCGCAGGCGACCCGGTCGAGGGCCGCCTCGTCGTCCGGCAGCGCCACGACGAGGATCGCGGTCACCTCCCGCCCGTCGGCGCGGATCAGGCGGCCCTGGGCCTCGAAGCGGCCGCCCGCCCGGTCGATCCGTTGCAGGAGCGGCAGGACGAGGTCGTTGCCCGGCGGCAGGAAGCGGCTCATCGAGCCGAGCACCGCCTCGCGGGAGCCGCAGCCGAGGAGCCGCACCGTCGCGTCGTTGACGTCGACCAGCGCGATCCGCCGGGCGCATTCGGCGACGAGCGCGGCGTCGGCCTGCCCGCGGAGGTGGGGCCCGAGGGCGCCGGCGGCCCGCGCCTCGGCGAGGTGGGCCTGCGCCTCGGAGAGATCGACCTCGCACAGCGCGACGTGGCTCTGCTCGAACAGCGCGCGGTACCGCCGCTCGCTCCGCGCGAGCGCGTCCAGCGCCCGCCGCCGGGCGCTCGTGTCGAAGGCGATGAGGCTGATCCCGCCGGTCAGCGCGAGGTAGAAGCCGACCGCGGTCAGGCCGCTCTGCGCGGCCAGCGCCTGGGCGATCATCGGCGAGAAGGCGCCGCCGATGATGCCGCCGACGTTGAACGCCACGGAGGTCCCCGTGTAGCGCACCTGCGGCGGGAACAGGCTCGGCAGCCACGCGCCGAGCGGCCCGTTGACGAAGCCCATCACCCACAGGGCGAAGGCCAGGAAGGCGAAGATGGTCACGAGGGAGCCGCTGCCGAGCATCGGCGCCAGCAGGATCCCCGACACGATGGTCCCGGCGCAGCCGACGATCAGGACGCGGGCCGGGTCGAGCCGGTCGGACAGCCAGCTCGCGACGACGATGGCGGCGGCCATGAACAGGATCGCGCCGAGCTCGACCGTCAGGAACGAGGCCCGGGAGTAGCCGAGCGTCGTCGTGCCGTAGCCGAGCGCGAAGGCGGTGGCGGTCCAGAACAGGGAGAAGCACGCGACGACGCCGAACATCCCGGCGACGACCTGCCCGGCATGGTCGCGCATCAGGGCGACGAGGGGGACGCGCGGGGGCTGCGCGTCCTTCACGGCGGCGGCGAACTCCTCGGTCTCGCCGAGATTGGTGCGGACCCAGAGCCCGAGCCAGACCAGGGGCACGCTGAGCAGGAAGGGCACCCGCCAGCCCCAGTCCGCGAACTGCTCCGCGCTGAGGGTCAGGGTCAGGACGAGGAACAGGCCGTTGGCCACGAAGAAGCCGAGGGGCGCCCCGAGCGGCGCGAACATCGCGTAGCGGGCGCGCCAGCCCGGCGGGGCGTTCTCCAGCGCCAGCAGGGCGGCCCCGCTCCACTCGCCGCCGAGCGCCAGACCCTGCCCGAACCGGAGGAGGCAGAGCAGGACGGGGGCGAGCCAGCCGGCCAGCGCGAAGGTCGGCAGCAGCCCGATGGCCGAGGTCGTGAGCCCCATCAGCAGGAGCGAGGCGACCAGCGTCGCCTTGCGCCCGATCCGGTCGCCGAAATGCCCGAAGACCGCGCCGCCGATCGGCCGGGCCACGAAGGCGAGGCCGAAGCTCGCGTAGGCGCTGATCAGCTCCGCCGATTGCAGCGCCGCCGGGAAGAACAGCGGCCCGAAGATAAGGCTCGCCGCCGTGGCGTAGATGTAGAAGTCGTAGAACTCGACCGTCGTGCCGATCAGGCTCGCGAGGAGGACCCGCGCCGTCGTCTGCCTGGGACGCGCGTCGCCCACCGCACTCATCTCCGCGCCTCGCTGCACAGCCTGTCGGACGGGCGCGCGGCCGGAGGAGGCGGGCGGCCGCGAATCCTGGGCCGGGAGGCGCTGAGCTCGCCGGAGGTTGAGCCAGTCCCGGGGACAGTGCAACCGCTCATAGCCACAAGCTTGGCCGCGAGTCGATAGGCGCGTCGGGGGCGGTCCGGCGAGCGATCACTCGTGGCGGTCCGTGCCGGCGACCCGTGCCGGCGGCCCGCGCCGTCCACAGACGGTCGGCTTGATCGGGCGCGGATACAACCTGTAAGCACTGCCCGTGCGGGCAGCCTGTCAGAGGCGCGCGGGGACTCGTCGATCACGATGTCAGGCAACGTCCGGGGTGGCGCGGCGAAGCCCGGCGCCGACACGGCCTCACCGCTGGTGGTCATCGTCGAGGACGACGAGGGCGTCCGCGAAGGTCTGCAGGACCTCCTTCACTCCGTCGGGCTCGACACCCTCGCCTACGGCGCGACGCGCGACCTCCTCGCGGCGACGCTGCCGGACCGCCCGGGCTGCCTGATCCTCGATGTGCGGCTGCCGGGATCCAGCGGCCTCGACCTGCAGGCGAAGCTCGCCGCGATGGGCAACCGTATGCCGATCATCTTCATGACCGGCCACGGCGACATCCCCATGACCGTCCAGGCCATGAAGGCGGGCGCGCTCGATTTCCTGACCAAGCCGTTCCGCGATCAGGACATGCTCGACGCCATCGCGGTCGCGATCGAGCGGGACAGGACCCGGCGGGCGTCGAGCGCGGGGGTCGCCGAGCTCGAGGCGCTGGCCGCGACCCTGACGGCGCGGGAGGCCGAGGTGATGGCACAGGTCGTCAAGGGGCTGCTCAACAAGCAGATCGCCCACGCCCTCGGCATCAGCGAGATCACGGTCAAGATCCACCGGGGCAACGTCATGCGGAAGATGGCGGCCGGCTCCGTGGCCGACCTCGTGCGCAAGACCGAGCTGCTCAAGGCCCGGGCGGCCGTCTGAGCCGGCCCATCGCCCCGTCCCTTCCGCACACCCGTCCCGGGCCGATCGGCGCGGAACGATGCCGGACATCGCCGCGTTGGCACCCGCACTGGACAGATTCGTCGCGGCGATCGGATCGGGGATCGGCGAAGAAGTCCTGCCTCAACTTGTGAAATCCATGTCTACCGGGTCGCGTCGCGGCGCTCCGGATCCTGCGTTGCTGTGGCAGGACTCGGTTCATCGGGATGTGAGTCCGTCGCGCACATCAAACCATCGTATAATTTCGTCGGAGCCGCCGCCGGCCCACAGAGGTGGGATCGATGCGCCTTCGAGAGGCTCCGGAGGGAGATTCGTGCCGGTCGGGAAGAAAGCGGTCGCGGTCGTGGACGACGACGAGGCGGTTCTGGACGCGACGTCCAGCTTCCTCGAGGCGTTGGGCTACGACGCGCGGGCCTTCAACTCGGGCGAGGCCTTCCTGGCCGCGATGGCCGGCAGCGACGTTTCGTGCCTGCTGACGGACGTGAACATGCCGGGGATCAGCGGCATCGAGTTGCAGGACCGCGTCCGGGAGCAGCGCCCTGCCCTGCCGGTCATCATGATGACCGCGCTGACCGACGACGCACTCCGGCGCCGGGCCCTCGCCGGCGGCGCCCGCGATCTCCTGCGCAAGCCGCTCGTGGCCGACGAGCTGATCCGCTGCCTGGAAGAGACGATCGGGGCCTGACGCCAGGGCCTGCCGAGAGGGCCTGCCGATCCGTGACGGGATCCCCGGCCGCCTCCGGACCGGCATCGCGCGCGCCCGGACCCTAGAGACGTGCCTGGGCGTGCCCGGGCGCGCGGCCGTCACGCGCCCCGCCGGCACGCCGCTCCGAGGCCGGTCCGGTTAGGACATCAAACCTCCGTATGATTCCGGCGCGGGCGGCCAAGGTCCAAGGTCGCGTCATGGAAGCGGCGCGCCGTCGGCGGGCCGGACGAGGAGGCGGGGATGGGACTGACGATGGCGAGCCCGGGCGCGGCGCCCGACGAGGCCCTGCTGCGCGCGGAGACCGCCCGCAGCGCCATGGCCCGGCTGCTCGCCGTGGCCGGACACGACCTGAAGCAACCCCTGCAGGTGGCCCTCATGGCCATCGACCGCGCGGTCTCGGACGGCGTCGGTCCCCGGGCCGCGGCCCGGCTCGGCCTCGCCAGCGACGCGCTGGTGCGGCTTGGCCGCGAGCTCGACGATCTGGCCCGCTCCTCCCAGGCCGGCAGCGTGGCGCCCCGGCTCGGTCCCGTCGCAGTCGCCCCGCTCCTGGAGGCGGTGGCGGCCGAGTGGGGGCCCTACGCCGACGCGGTCGGGGTGCGTGTCCGGGTCTGCGCCACGGCGCTGACGGTCACGAGCGAGGTCGCCATGCTGACGACCATCCTGCGCAACCTCGTCGGGAACGCCGTGAAGTATGCGGGCCCGGGCGGCCGCGTCGTCGTCGGATGCCGCCGCCGGCAGGGGCGCGTCGCGATCGAGGTGCACGACGGCGGTCCCGGGATCGCACCCGAACGGCTGGCGGGCATCTTCGACGCCTTCGACCGCGCCGGACGCCGGGACGGGGCCGGTCTCGGGCTCGGCCTTCACATCGTCCGGCAGACCGCCGCGGCGCTCGATCACCCGGTCGCCGTGCGATCCCGGCGCGACCGGGGCTCGGTCTTCGGCGTGACCGCGCCCCGCCACCGTCCGGCATCCGCGTAGATTTCCCGGGACGATCCCGACGGCGCCGCCGCCGCGGAGCAGGTCAGCCGTCCCGGTACCGGAGGCCGCGAAACGCCCGGACCGCGCGCGCAGGCCGCCAAAATCGGCGGCGTCCACGGCCACGCAGGCGTGCCGCGGCCGCACGGCTTGCTCGCCAGGGTTGCTTGTGGAACCGTGTCGGCCTGAGACCCCGAAGAGGCGACGGATGCTCCGCACCGTGCTTTCGCAGACGGAGCGCGACCTGACATGACGGCTGGTGATCCGCCCAACAAGATGGCCGAAGTTGCCGGCCTTGCGGCCGCGATCGCCGATCACATCCTCGCGCAGCACGAGGCCGGGACCACGATCCCGCCGGACCAGTTCCGGATGCTGGTGAGCGCCGCCCGGATGCTCCTGGACAACGGCGTGGCCTGGCCGCCGTCGGTGACCTACCTCGTCATGGAAGTCGCCCGACGGGTCGAGGAGGCCGAGCCGCCGCCCAAGGGCGACGAGGTCGTGGCGCACCTGGAGCAGGCGCTCGACGCGGCGAAACCGACCTGAGATTCGCCTGAGACCGACCGTCACGCGGCGGGCGCGCCGATTTCCCGCGGGATCGGCGCCCTATATGGGCCCTATGCCCACACTCGGCCTCAAACTCCCGCTCCGGATCTGCGTCCTCGAGAACGCCGCCTGCGTCGAGGATGCCGACGGCCGGCGCACCGGCTACGTCTACTGGGACAAGGGCCGTTCGGGAGGCGGTGACAGGCCGTTCACCCGCGCCGAGGCCATCGAACAGGTCCGGATCATCGCGGGCGCCTGGGCCGGCGCCCTGGTCCACAGCGGCACCCTCGACACCGGCCCGGCGCCCGAGCCGGGTGCCGCCGCCGCCGAACCGTCTCCGGAAGGCTGACCGCTCCCGGCCGAGCGGGATCCGCTACAGGCCGGTGCCGCTCACGTACGAGACCGGCGCGCCCGGACCCGAGCTCGTCGCGGAGGCCGCGACGGTGGCGGCGATCCAGTCGCCGTCGCTGGTCCCGGACACCCGGCACGCCCGCGCCATGGCCCGCACTTGGCGGCGCCAGAGCCAGAGGCGGAGGGTGTGGATGAGGTCGTACATGGTCGGCCCCGCGCTGTCGCTCCCGTCCATGTGGTGCGCGCGGGCGGACCGCTCAAGCCTGCGGCGCCCGAGCGGTCGAGCTCGGAAGCCCCGCCTCAAGCGGGGCGGTGCTTGATCACGAAGTGGAAGCCGAGCTCGGGATTCTTGCTGAAATCCGCGTCGTAGAACGCGTTCTCGTTCCCGGAGCCTCGGCAGAAATCCTTGAAATGGAACATGGTCATCGGGACAAATTCCAGCCCGTGCTGCCGGACAAGCTCGCGCCACCACGTCTCCGGCTTGACCGTCGGGTGGTAGCTCACGCCGTTGGCGACATCGTCGTATGTCGCGGCGGAGCCCACGAAAAGACCGCCGTCCGCCAAGTGGGATTTCACGTTCGCGAGCAGCTGAGGAAGCAGCGATTCCTCGATGTGCTCGAGGACCTCCCACATCGTGATCACGTCAAATTTCGCTTTCGCCCCTGACCTCTGATCCATCAGAGAGAAGGGCTTGGTGATATCGCATGTCTTCAGATAGTCCGGGATGATGGACCACTCGGCGCGCTGCGCGCGAAGGGAGTAATCGCTCCCCTCGATCCCGAAGGCCGCGTTGCCTCGGATGAGGAAATCGAAGACGAGGCCGCCCCCCGCGCAGCCGAGGTCCAGGGCCCTGACCTTTCGGCCGAAATGGCTCTCGACCGCGTGGCAGAACCGCTGATTGCGCGTATTGTCATCCTTTGTTCCGCGCGGAACCGTGTGATCGTTGCTCTCGTAGGCGATCGGATGATCCGTCACGAGGCAGAAATCGTTCTTCGGCGCGAGCTGAACCACGGCGAGGCGCCGGACATCTTGCATCTGCGCCAGCTGCTGCGCGTGAGCCGTCATGATCTTGCTGTCGAGGGCGGCATAGAGCTGGCGGCCGACGTCGAGGATCTGCTGCGTGATAAATTGCTTGTCCTGGTCGTCCATCACAAATTCCCGACGAGCGATCTCGAGCTGACGCGGTGTGGCCGGCGCCGAATTTATCTGAGATCCTGTATCAAATCTTTACGCGGCGACCCGAATTCGGATCGTGACGCGTCGGCGCGCTGCCCCGACGGCGCACTGCGTTCCGGATCTGCCGCCAGCCCGATCCGGTGAGCCGGCAGGACGCCTCACGCCCCTCCCCCGGGCAGACCCGCCCAGGCCTCGCGGACGAGCGCGAGGCGCCGCTCGGCCCGGGCCGCGTCGGCCTCCGCGACTTGGTCGAGCACGGCCTCCAGCGCCGCGGATCCGCCGAGCGCAGCGGCCGCCTCTCCCTGGCGGCGCATGGCGGAGCGGTGCGCCCGCATCGCCGGCCCCGCCTTCTGCCCGGCCTCGATCGCCTCCAGGGTGGCGATCAGGGCGGCCGCGAGCGGGGCGACGTCGCGCCAAGTCGCCGCCACGGGCGCCGGCTCGGGCGGGTGGGCACGCTCCGGCGGCGGCGCGGAGAAGTTGGTGGTGAGCGGGCGCTTCATGACGAACCTCCACGGGCGCGGTATCAAGGGGGCCATCGGCCGGAGCGGAGCTGTACGAGGAGCGCATGGCCGAAAGGCGGAAGGCCACCGGGTCCGGCGAGGATAGCCTGTCGCGCCACATCCTCCCCAATGCCGGCACGATGGTCGGCGTCTGCACCACGCTGATCGGCCTCGTGAAGATCGCCGAGGGCTGGATCGGGCCGAGCCACGTCGACGAGGCCGCCGCCCTGACGGCGATCCTGTTCCTGGTCAGCGCGATCGCGTCCTACCTGTCGATCCGCCTGGACGACGGCGGCGATCTCTCGGTTACCCTGGAGCGCTGCGCCGACATCTGCTTCGTCATCGGGCTGATCGGCCTGACGCTGATCGCGGTCCTGTTCGCCTACGAGACGATCTGACGGCGCGTGGCGCGGAGCCGGTCGGGCAGGGCCTCGCGGTCGGTCAGCGCTGCCGCCAGGACCGCGAACAGGCCGAGATGCAGGCCGAGCGCCGCCAGCCCGGGATCGCGCAGGGACCACAGGCCCGCCGCCCCGAGCGCCATGAGCGGCGGTCCGGCCACGTAGACGGCGCTCCGCCACCCGGCGGGCCGGCCGAGACGCCAGAAGCAGCCGGCCAGCGCCGCCAGGGCGAAGCCGCCCTTGAGCAGCGCCATGAAGCGGATCACCCGCACGAGGTCGGGATCGACGGGCGCCGCGGGGACCCGCGCGGCCGCGACGAAGGCCAGCGGAAGCGCGAGGATCGTCAGCGCGGCGAGCAGCAGGCGCGCCCGTGGGGCGCCGCGCGTCGCGGGCCCGGCCGCCGCCGGGATCGTCATCGCCTGAACCCGCATCGGCTTCCTCCTGCGCGCGCCGCGATCGGGGGCGAGTCTAGGCTCTCCGGAGGCTCCGGTCACCTCGCAGGGGAGGGCTGCGGCCGGGCCGCGCCGTCGCGGGTCGCGTCCGAGGGCGGCGCGTGCGGCTCAGCAGCCGCGGAACAGCGCCACCCCGAAGGCGGTGAACTTCAGCGGCAGGTGGCAGTGGCGGTCGGGGTCGTCGAGCCGGAAACGGATCGCGGCCTCCTCCAGGAACCCCTCCCCCGCGGCCCCGACGAAGTCCCCGATGACGAACACGACCTCGTAGAGGCCGGCGGCGAGCCGCGTCCGCACGACCGGATGGTCGAGGGTCCCGTCCGCCCCGAGGCGGCCCTCGGCGATCACCCGCCGCCTTCCCCCGGCGCGCAGGACGCGCACGCGCATCCCCTCGGCCGGCCGGCCCGTGGCGGCGTCGACGGCGTGGAGCGACAGGCCGGTCACGGGGCCGCGTCCTCCCAGACCATCCGCCAGGGCTGGGCCGCCTCGTAGGCGGCCGCCATCGCGACCAGGGTCTCGTCGCCGCCCCAGGGCGCCACGAGCTGGAACCCGATCGGCAGCCCGGCGCCCGAGGGTCGGCAGGGGATCGAGATCCCCGGGCAGCCGGCGGCGTTGACGAAGCCCGTGAAGGTCGCCGAGCCGCGGGGGCCCACCGGCACCCCGGCGATGCGCGGCGGATGGGTGTCCTCCGCCGGCCATGGCAGAGCCGCGGCCGCGGGGGTCATCAGCAGGTCGTGGTCGGCGAACAGGGCGGCGAGGTCCCGGCGCAGCGCCAGCGCCATCCGCTGCACGGCGAACAGGTCGGCCGCCGACAGGGTCGCCCCGGCCTCCGCCAGGGCGCGGATGTCGGGGCCGAGCGCGTCGAGTCTGCCCGGATGCGCGCGCATCAGCCACGCGATGCCCGCCTGGCCGAGGACCGGCCACGCCTCCGTGATGGCCGTCGCCGCGTCGAAGCGGCCGGTCTCGACCCGGTGGCCGAGGCCGGCGAGGCGCCCGGCCGCCTCGGCGACGCTGTCGGCGATCTCCGGATCGACCGGGGCCGTCCCGAAGGCCGGGACGTGGAGGATCCGCAGCGGGCGCTCCGGCACCGCGGCGCTCCCGAACGGGCCGAAGCCGTGCGGCGCGACGGAATCCGGGTCGGCCGCCCCGAGGACCCGCATCGCGGCCGCGAGGTCGTCGACGGTGCGCGCCATCGGCCCGACCACCTCGAGGTCGAGCATGATCGGCGGCAGCCCGCCGGTCCGCGGCACCCGGCCGGCGGTGGGCTTCAGGCCGACGAGGCCGGTATGCGAGGCGGGGCGGCGGATCGAGCCGCCCGCGTCGGTTCCGACCGCCAGGGGCCCGATCCCGGACGCCACCGCCGCGACGGCGCCGCCGCTGGAGCCCCCCGGCGTCAGCGCCGGATCCCACGGGTTCCGGGTGACGCCGTGGACCGGGTTGCCTGTGTAGCCCTGGACGGTCAGCTCGGGGACGTTGGTCTTGCCCAGGATCACCGCCCCGGCCGCGCGCAGGCGCGCCACCGGCGTCTCGTCGCGGTCGACGGCCTGCCCAGCCCCCTCCCCCGCGTAGAGCCGGCTGCCCCAGCCGGTCGCGAACCCGGCGACGTTCAGGCTGTCCTTGACGGTCAGCGGCACGCCGTCGAGGGGCCCGAGCGGCTGCCCCGCCCGCCAGCGCGCGGCGCTCGCCGCGGCGGCGCGCTCCGCGCCCTCGGGATCGACGGCGACGAGGGCGTTGAGCACCGGGTTCACGGCCTCGGCCCGCTCCAGGCAGGCGCGGGCGGCCGCGACCGGGCTCGCCGTCCCAGCGGCGTAGCGGCGGCCCAGGGCGGCGGCCGAGAGGGTCCAGAGCGGGCCGTCCGCGTCGATCCGGGTCATGACTCCTCCTCGCGATGGGCGATCCAGCGGGCGAGCGGCCCGGCGAGGCCCGTGGCCGGCTTCGCGGGCGGCCGGGCGAAGCGGCCGGCCCGCGGCGGGCGCGTCCCGAGCCGCACCAGGGCCTGCGCCTGACCCAGGGCGGCCGCCAGCGGGTCGACGAG